>NZ_JARVSY010000020.1:0-119726 GCF_030208925.1 Rhodococcus sp. MEB032 | reverse complement strand
TGGGTATGTCGCAGCGTCTGGGGTTGGCGGGTGCGTTGTTGGGGGATCCGAAGGTGTTGTTGTTCGACGAGCCGGTCAACGGTCTCGATCCGGAGGGCATCGTCTGGATTCGTAAGTTCATGCAGCGGTTGGCGGCCGAGGGTCGCACGGTGCTCGTGTCGAGTCACCTTCTGTCGGAGATGGCGCTCACGGCGGAGCAGTTGGTGGTGATCGGTCGGGGTCGGTTGATTTCGGATTCGACGGTCGCGGAGTTCGTGGATCGTTCGTCGGAGTCGACGGTGCGCGTGCGCAGCCCACAATTGGACGCTCTCCATGCCGCATTGACTGCCCAGGGACTGACTGTCCGCGAGGAACATTCAGGATCGGAGCCGGTGTTGGTGGTCGTGGATTCGACCACTGATGTGATCGGTGGGTTGGCTGGTGCGCAGGGAATCGTGTTGCACGAGTTGGCTTCTGTGCAGGGGTCGCTCGAGGATGCGTTCATGAAGTTGACCGGGGACGATGTCCAGTACCACGCATCCGGTATCGATCCGGGCGCCGGAGCCCACCACGCAAACACACAGCACGCTATGGGAGGTGCACTGTAATGGCTGTTCTCAGTGCTGAACGTATCAAGATCACCACGACCAAGTCGCCGCTGTGGTGCACGATCACAATCATCGTCCTAGGGTTGGGCGTCGCCTGGATGATCGGGCGTTCGTCGAGTTCGAGCATTCAGGCGTACAACGACGAAGCCGCATCAGGAACTCCTGATTTCGAGAAATTCCTCCCCACGTTCAACGACGCGGGGCTAGGAGTATCCGGATTCGGCGTCATGGTCCTGATGATCATGGCGGCGCTCGCGATCACCAGCGAGTACCGCTTCGGCATCATCCGTACCACCTTCCAGGCCATCCCGATTCGGGCTTCGGTTCTGATCGCCAAAGCCGGCCTGATCGGGGCTTTCGGCGCGGTACTGTCCTTCGTTCTCATGCTCGGCGCGGTATTCATCACCAAAGCTGCGGCAGGCTCTGAAGGTTCCACCAATCTGGCACTGGACAACGCCGATGCCTGGCGTGCCGTTTACGGCGTACCGATCTTCGCGTTCCTCTGCGTCGCCCTTGCCATCGCCGTCGGAGCACTCCTTCGTCAGTCCGCCGGCGCCATTGCACTACTGCTGCTGTGGCCACTGCTCATCGAGAGCCTGTTCGGCATGTTCGGATCCTTCGGCAGAAACGTCACACCGTTCCTCCCGTTCGCCAACGCCGACCACTTCCTCTCTTCGGGTTCGAGCACCAATTTCCATTGGGGCCCTTGGGGAAGCTTGTTCTACTTCGCAGCGTTTGTGCTGGTGATATTCGGAATCAGCATCGCCGTCGTCAACAAGCGCGACGCCTGACCGAGTCGCAAACCGACCAAGACCAAAACTGGCCGCACCGGAGCCCTTCCGGTGCGGCCAGTTTCGCGTTGACAGAACCCGCAGCGCTTGTCGATCACGCCAAGGAACAGGACAGGGCACGCGCGGGTTCGCGTCACTCTGCCCCGCGGACGCGGCACCTCGAAATAAGACCTGGTCGAGTTCCTGGCAGACTGACCTTACGCGTCAGCGTTCCAGTTGCGCGGCAAGCTCTTTCATCCAATCGAGGAATGCCTGCGGGCCGTCGAACTGGACGCCGTCGACAGCAGCCACTTCCGGTGCGATGTCGTCGCCCTTGACCACCAACGCTTCTCCACCCGAGGCAAGGACAACGGCAAAGGCCGGTAGGTCACCCCGGTCGTCGCCCGCGTACGCGACGACGTCGACCCCTGCGGCCGCGATCGCGCGAAGGAGGCCTGTCCCCTTGTCCTCCTCAACTGGTGGGCGCAATTCCTCGACCAACTTGCCGGGCTCACGCCGCAACCCGGTCCGGCTCGCGATTTCTGTCGTCGCTGCTTCCACCAGACGCTGCGCGACCGCACGATCCGCGGCCCGACGCCAATGCACGGCCACCGCAAGGCCTTTGCTCTCGACATGGATGCCAGGAACTGCCGGAGAGTCGAACAAGCGTCGCAATTCGGCTTCTGCTTCGGCGACAGCATCACTGAACGCCGCGACGGCCGGAAGCACGTGGATGCCGTCGTCCGTCCAGGTCTCGACGCCGTAGGAACCCATGAGCACAACGGAATTCAAGCTGAGTCGCTCTCGCAGGAACGACACAGGCCGTCCCGAGAGCAAGCCGACAACACCGAGATGCTCGGCCAGGGTCGCAAGCACGTCTTCGGCGCCGGGCAGTAGCGCACTCGCCGACGGATCGTCGACGATGGGTGCAAGCACGCCGTCGAAATCCATCACCAGTCCACAGCGAGCTGGATCGGACGTGAGTCGGAGGATGACGTCCGAAGCGGTTCGCATGGTTCGAGTGTGCCAAATCGATCGCACTCGCAATACCAACACCGGAGCCGAATGTAATCTCTGCCACTTCGTCCAGGTTGTCCGGAACCGCTGAGTAGGTCGCGTCGTCTCCCTGTAAGGGCCCACAGTGGTCCGCTAAAGTTCTCACGACGCTTACCAACTGGGGGGCAATGATGAGCGAATTGACTGTCGCCACTGACGGCATCCGAAAGTACGGCTCGACGTCGACCGAAGCGGCAGGACGCATCGCGCAGGCCGCCGCCGTCGATCTGGGTGCAAACATCGCAGCAGTCGCACCGGCCGTGGGCCCCGTCGGGATCGAATTTCTCGAAGCATTCGCGCGCGCTCAGGCCACACACACCAAAGATGTTGCAGCACTCGCCACGTTCTACGCCGGCAACGCCGCGACGGCCGGTGCAGCCGCGCAGGCCTACGACACCACAGATCATGCAATCGCAACAGATCTGACCGCTGCGGCCGGATCGACGGGCGCGACCGCGTGAGCACCGAAGACGACTCGACGACCGTCATCGAATTCCTTCACGGTGGCGCTCCTGCCCCGGTAGTGCCGAACAATGTGGTCGAATCGATGATCGCCGGCATACCGGTACCGGCACTCCCCGGAATCGAAGATCTGTTCGCGCCCTTGATCGAACTCGGGAAGAGTCTCGGCACAGGCACTTTTGCGGGCATCGATCCCGTCGGCATCTTCGATCAGGCGTCCACTCTCATCGACCACGCCATGGGACTGTCCCGAAGCGCGGTCGCCGACGTCGGCCAGACCTGGAACAGCACCGGCAGTGACGCCGCGACCGAACTGTCGCGATCCGCCCAGAACAGCGGCGCAGAATTGAGCGAACGCGGAACCGCGATATCGAAAACTGCTGCCGCCGCCGCGGAATCGGTGCAGCGAGGCAACGCGAATCTCGCGGCAATCGCGCAGTCCTTCGCCACCACGGTTGCAGCTGCCGCGCCCATCGCGTGGACACCACCAGGACAGGCGATGTTGCTTGCCTCGGCAGCTGAACACATGCAGGCAGCCGTCGCGGCGGTGACTCGGACGCGTGGGGAGATGCTCGGGCACACCGCAGCCATGAACGCCCTTGCCGGACCGATCCCCGTGCCGACCCCACCGACCAGTGAGGCACTCTCCAACCTGGTCACTGCGGAGGCAATCAACAACGCCGCCCGTCAGATCGCCCAACCTCTTTCTGCCTCAACCGATGCCGGTGATGCGCCGTACTCCACCCACCCGGACTCCACTCAGCCAGGCACAGAGGCTGTTCGAACTTCGGCTGCACGGGCCGGCGCCGGGCTTCCGACCGGCGTCGACAAGCTGTGGGGCGCAGGCAATCCGTCGACGTCACTCGCAGCCGGCGCGTCGCCGTCACCCAGTGCGACGGCAAGTTCAGGCGGAGCATGGGTGAGCGGAAGCGGTGGCACTACCTGCGCGATCGCTCGGTTGTGGTCGAGACGTGTCAGCGCACTGAACCGAGTATCGGGCACGTCCGGTGCATTGTTCATCGCGATGAGCGCGTTGGTGTTGGCCGGGTTTCCCACGACCAGCACCTTGACGTCCGAGGCTGCGTTGTTGTTGATCGCCTTCCCGTGGGCTGTGAAAATCGCGCCGTTCGCGCTCAGCAAATCGGCACGCTCCATCCCCTTGCTCCGCGGACGTGCGCCGACCAGCATCCCGACGTTCGCGCCGGAGAAGGCGACATCGGGATCGTCGGTGATGTCGATGGAGCTCAGCAACGGAAATGCGCCGTCTTCGAGTTCCATCGCAACGCCTTCGGCAGCGGACACGGCGGCAGGAATCTCGAGCAGTCGAAGTTTGATCGGGACGTCAGCGCCGAGCATCTCCCCCGCAGCTATGCGGAAAAGCATTCCGTATGCGATCTGACCCGACGCTCCGGTTACCGTGACGGTTACGGGCGCAATACTCATTGCCGACTCCTCACCTGCCGTTTTCACGACTGTCCGTTCTACAACGCTGTAAGAATGGTTTCCACGCTAGTCGAGTAGACCGGCCACTTCGTGGTCTGTCAGTGTGGTCCTCGGCACTCGTCCCTCCGCCGTCACGAGTTCGACGGCGCGGTAGAGCGGACGCTCGGCGAGTCCGGCGCCGCGGGCTTCGGCACGCAACTGTTCGATCAGCACCGAGGACAACGCGGCAGCCGGTACCAACTCGCTGGCCGCCAGCGCGTCGGCGAGCTTGCGGAGTGCAAGGATCTCCAACTCGCGCCCACCCCCTGCGGTATACAGCGCGAGCGGGATCCGCACGGTGGACCGTCCGTCGCCGAGCGTCAAGCTGACTTCGCTGATCCGGCCGGATCGCACCGTCAATGCCGCCGTGAGTACCTCGGCCACGTCGACGTCGTTGGTTCGAAAACCAGCTTGCGCACGAACTCTGTTGCCGTACAACGTGATATGTCGGCGCAGCGTCATCAGGATCGCCAGTGACGTCGGCACCGCGATGACGGCACCGACGATCACTCCAACGGTCGCCGTCGAGAACACACTGACGATCAACCCGACGACCACACCGAACACCACGACAACAACGGCGAACTTCTTCAGCCGCGGCGCGATCAACGCCACGGGAACCAGATCGAGCGAAACCGGTTCGGCCTCAGTGCTCAACGAGTTCCCCGAGCTTGTCGACAACCTGGTCGAGCGCCACTGTCTCCTGCTCACCTGTTGCCAACTGTTTGACAACGACAACGCCCTCTTCGAGTTCACGCTCGCCGAGAACCAAAGCGATCGCGGCACCCGAACGATCAGCTGCCTTCATCGAGCCCTTCACGCCACGGTTTCCGTACGCCAGGTCGACGCGAATCCCATTGGCACGCAACTGATGTGCGATCTTCACCAGTGCAGCCTTCGCCTCGGCACCCATCGGTACACAGAAGACGTCGACACGCGCCGGTGGCGCAACGGACTTGCCCTCGGCCTCGAGCGCGAGAACCGTGCGGTCGACGCCGATTCCGAACCCGATGCCCGAGAGCGGCTGTCCACCCAGCTGTTCCATCAGACCGTCGTAACGACCACCACCACCGATTCCGGACTGCGCACCCAGTCCGTCGTGCACGAATTCGAAGGTTGTCTTGGTGTAGTAGTCGAGGCCGCGGACCATGCGCGGGTTGACGACGTACGGAACGCCCAATGCGTCCAGGTGCGCGAGCACCTCGTCGAAGTGCGCCTTGCAGCTCTCGGACAGGTGATCGAGCATGAGCGGTGCGCCCGCAGTCATCTCGCGTACATCCGGGCGCTTGTCGTCGAGCACGCGGAGCGGGTTGATCTCGGCGCGTCGACGCGTGTCTTCGTCGAGCGGGAGTGCAAAGAGAAACTCCTGCAGCAGTTCGCGGTACTGCGGCCGGCAGGTGTCGTCACCGAGAGAGGTGATTTCGAGGCGGAAGCCGTCGAGCCCCAACGACCGGAATCCGGCGTCGGCGATCGCGATGACCTCCGCGTCGAGCGCGGGGTCGTCGATCCCGATGGCTTCTACGCCGACCTGCTGCAACTGGCGGTAGCGACCGGCCTGCGGGCGCTCGTAGCGGAAGAACGGGCCCGCGTAACTGACCTTGACCGGCAACTGTCCACGATCGAGGCTGTGCTCGATGACCGCACGCATGACTCCGGCGGTTCCCTCGGGACGCAACGTCACCGAACGGTCACCGCGGTCGGCGAATGTGTACATCTCTTTGCTGACGACGTCGGTCGACTCACCGACACCGCGAGCGAACAGGCCGGTGTCCTCGAAGATCGGCAATTCGATGTGGCCGTATCCGGCCAACCTCGCGGCGCGCGTCAAACCGTCACGAACGGCGACGAATTCGGCTGACTGCGGCGGAACGTAGTCCGGAATGCCCTTGGGTGCAGAGAAGGTGCTGGCTTTACTCACGAGAGGTACTTTTCCTTATTCTTGTGCGCTGAGTCCAACGAGAAACGGATTCGAGCTTCGCTCGGCGCCGATCGAACTGTTGCCGCCGTGCCCGGGCAGGACCACTGTCTCGTCACCGAGTACCAATAGCTTGCGGGCGATCGAAGCGAGCAACTGCTCGTGATTTCCGCCGGGCAGGTCGCTGCGCCCGATGGAACCCTGGAACAGGGTGTCACCGGTGAACGCCAAATCCACGGGCCCGCTCTCGGTGTTCGCCTGGGTGCGGAACACCACCGATCCCTGCGTGTGCCCGGGTGTGTGGTCCACGACGAACGTCATTCCGGCCTCGGTGATCTTGTCTCCGTCGGCCAGTTCGATCACCTCGTCCGGCTCCACGAACGTCATGCCTTGAATGAATTCCTTCATCGTCGGGCCGATCCCCCGTGCCGGATCGCTGAGCATGTAGCGATCCTCGGGATGGATGTACGCGGGTACGGAATACCGCTCACAGACCTCGCGGGCCGACCACACGTGATCGAGATGACCGTGCGTCAGGAGGACTGCCGTGACCGACATGTCCTTGGAGTCCAGATATTCGAAGAGCGGCTCAGCTGCATCCTGACCCGGATCTACGACTACGCACTCGCACGCGTCGTTCTGAGCGAGTATGTAGCAGTTGGTTTGGAACATCCCGGCCGGAAAACCAGTGACGAGCACGGGGGCAACTCCTCTTCGAAGGGTGGAAACGAACAACACGCTGTCGGTTACAGCCTAAGCTGCTGCCCCGCCAGTAAGTTCTCAGGTTGCAATGGGAGACTCTGACGACGAGTAGAGCCGCTTGCCGAAGCCGACCCCCAGGGTGTCGCTCGGCCGGCCGACCACGATCCACCCGCGATACGGAGGACTACAGCAGTGCCGAGTAACGAGCAACGCCGCGAGGCGGCGAAACGCAAGCTCGAGCGTCAGCTCGAACGTCGCGCAGAACGTGCCCGCAAGCGCAAGCAGATGACGATAGCCGGAACTGCGCTCGGCGTGGTCGTCGTAGTCGGCGTCGTCGGTGGACTCATCTGGCTGAGCAATCGCAGTGACGACGACGCGAACACCACCAACACTGCTGCCGACGACTCGAGCCTCACGCCACAGACCGCGGGTGCAATGCCGGCCGGTCTGTCGACGCCACTGGCCGACACGGTCTCCTGCTCGTATCCAGCCGACGGCGCTACCGCGTCCAAGGCCAACAACCCTCCTCGTACCGACGGGATTCCCACCACCGCGCCGGACGCGACGCCGAGCATCAGCGTCGAGACCTCGCAGGGAAACATCGGGCTCACACTCGACGGAACGAAGTCTCCGTGCACGGTCAACAGCTTCGTGAGCTTGGCGCAGCAGGACTACTTCAACGACACCACCTGCCACCGCATGACGACGAGCCCCTCGCTCCAGGTGCTGCAGTGCGGTGACCCGTCGGGCACCGGCACCGGCGGACCGGGCTACGGATTCGACAACGAATTCCCCACCACGGCGTATTCCACCACCGACCCGGCAGCGCAGGAGCCCGTCACCTACGCGCGCGGCACGGTTGCGATGGCCAACACCGGGGCACCCGGTAGCAACGGCAGCCAGTTCTTCCTCGTCTACGGCGACTCACAACTCCCCCCGCAGTACACGGTTTTCGGCACGATCGACGAAACCGGGCTCGCCACTTTGGACAAGGTCGCGGCCGGCGGATCGACGCCAGAGGGTGACGGCAAGCCGAATCTGACCACCGACATCAAGACAGTAAGGCTCGACTGATGCGACGTAATCCTGTGATGCGCTTTCCTGTAGTTATTGCCGCCGCAAGCGCCGCGGCGCTGCTTCTGGCTGGTTGTTCCAGTGATTCCGGTAGCTCGGACTCGCCGTCCAGCACCTCCAAGGCGAAGACGACAACGGCTGCCATGCCGCCGCTCGACATGTCACAGTTCGACGCACTCCCGCCTGTCCCGACTCCGGCCTCGGCGACCGTCGACTGCTCGTACCCGAGCGCGGCGGGTGCAGCAAAAACCGTCAATCCGCCGAACTCCACGGGTGTGTCCACCGAGGGAACCGTCAACGTCGCGCTCACGACTACGGCCGGCCCGATCGGGATGGAACTGAACCGGGCGGAAGCCCCCTGCACGGTCAACAGCATCGTGAGCTTGACCGAGCAGAAGTACTTCGACGACACCCCGTGCCATCGACTCGTCACCACACCCGGTCTACAGATCCTGCAGTGCGGCGATCCCTCGGGCAAGGGCACGGGCGGACCGGGCTACGGCTTCGACAACGAGTACCCGACCACTGCCTACCCGGCTAACGATCCGGCACTCTCCTTGCCTGCCGTCTACCCCCGCGGCACGCTGGCAATGGCCAACTCGGGTAAACCGGGCAGCAACGGCAGTCAGTTCTTCCTCGTCTACGAGGATTCGGTCTTGCCGCCCAACTACACGGTCTTCGGAAAGATCGACGACGCCGGCCTGGCGACGATCGAGAAGATCGCGGCCGACGGCGACGACGGTGGCATGGGAGCAACCGGCGGCGGTGCACCCAACACCCCGATCACCATCGAGACTGCAGTAGTCGCCTGACCCCCTGTGCGCCTTTATTAACCGCCCGCGGTTAATAAAGGCGCACAGCAGTTTACGAGGCAGAGGTCACGCGGTAGACGTCGTAGACGCCTTCCACGTTACGAACCACGTTGAGAACATGACCCAAGTGCTTCGGGTCGCCCATCTCGAAGGTGAACTTGCTGATCGCCACCCGGTCGCCGGACGTGGTGACCGAGGCCGACAGGATGTTCACCTTCTCGTCTGCCAACGCCTTGGTGACGTCGGAAAGCAACCGATGACGATCGAGCGCCTCTATCTGGATCGCGACCAGGAACACCGATGTCGCTGACGGTGCCCATTCGACGTCGATGATTCGCTCCGATTGATCGTGGAGCGAGTTGGCGTTGGTGCAGTCGGTACGGTGCACGCTGACCGCGCCGCCACGCGTGACGAAGCCCAGAATCGAATCGCCCGGTACCGGCGTGCAACACTTCGCGAGTTTTGCCACCGTGCCCGGTGCTCCGGGAACCAGAATTCCGGAGTCACCCGTACTGCGGGTGCGCACCGGCATGGTCGACGGCGTCGAACGCTCGGCCAGTTCCTCCTCGACGGCGCCGACGCCGCCCAGATGAGCAACCAGTCGCTGCACGACGTGGTGCGCCGACACCTGACTCTCGCCTACGGCCGTGTACAACGCCGAGACGTCGGGATAGCGAAGTTCGTGCGCGATCGTGCTCATCGATTCGGCATTCATCAACCGCTGCAACGGAAGTCCCACACGGCGGACCTCCTTCGCGATCTGATCCTTGCCGGACTCGAGCGCCTCCTCGCGGCGTTCCTTCGCGAACCACTGACGGATCTTCGCCTTGGCACGCGGCGAGACGACAAACGTCTGCCAATCACGGCTCGGCCCGGCGGTGGCAGCCTTCGACGTGAAGACCTCCACCACTTCGCCGTTTTCGAGAGTTCGTTCCAGCGCGACCAGTCGGCCGTTGACCCTGGCACCGATGCATCGGTGCCCGACCTCGGTGTGCACCGCATACGCGAAATCGACGGGGGTCGATCCGGCAGGCAACGTGATGACGTCGCCCTTCGGCGTGAAGACGAAGATCTCCTTGACCGCGAGGTCGTAACGCAACGATTCGAGGAACTCCCCCGGATCGGCCGCTTCACGTTGCCAGTCGAGTAGCTGACGCATCCACGCCATGTCGTCGACCTCGGCGATGTCGCCCGCGTGCTTGCCCTTGGTCTCCTTGTACCGCCAGTGCGCGGCGATACCGAACTCCGCGGTCCGGTGCATGTCCTGGGTCCGGATCTGGACCTCCAGGGGCTTGCCTTCCGGTCCCACGACGGTGGTGTGCAGCGACTGGTAGACGCCGTAGCGCGGCTGTGCGATGTAGTCCTTGAAGCGTCCGGCCATCGGCTGCCACAGCGAGTGGACAACACCGACCGCGGCGTAACAGTCACGCACCTCTTCGCACAGAATGCGCACGCCGACCAGATCGTGGATGTCGTCGAAATCGCGGCCCTTGACGATCATCTTCTGGTAGATCGACCAGTAGTGCTTGGGCCGGCCCTCGACGATGGCATTGATCCGCGAGGCGGACAGAGTCGAGTTGATCTCGGCGCGAACCTTGGCCAGATAAGTGTCTCGAGAGGGCGCGCGATCGGCGACCAGTCGAACGATCTCGTCGTACTTCTTCGGGTGCAGGATCGCGAACGAAAGGTCCTCGAGTTCCCACTTGACGGTCGCCATTCCGAGCCGATGCGCAAGTGGTGCAATGACTTCGAGAGTCTCACGCGCCTTACGTGCCTGCTTTTCGGGCGGCAGGAATCGCATCGTGCGCATGTTGTGCAGACGATCCGCAACCTTGATCACGAGCACGCGCGGGTCCCGCGCCATCGCGATGATCATCTTGCGGATGGTTTCGCCCTCGGCTGCGGTGCCCAGAACGACCTTGTCGAGTTTGGTGACTCCGTCGACGAGATGAGCGACCTCGTCACCGAAGTCCTTGGTCAACTCTTCGAGTGAGTAACCGGTGTCCTCGACGGTGTCGTGCAGAAGGGCTGCGACGAGGGTGGTGGTGTCCATACCCAACTCGGCCAGAATGCTTGCGACGGCCAACGGATGCGTGATGTACGGATCGCCGGACTTGCGCCGCTGGCTCGAATGTCTGTCCTCGGCGACGTCGTACGCACGCTGGAGCAGCGCGAGGTCGGCCTTCGGATACAGCTCACGGTGGAGGCTGACCAACGGCTCGAGCACCGGGCGGATGGTGGCGTTGCGCTGACCGGTGATGCGTCGAGCAAGCCGAGCGCGCACCCTACGGGAGGCGGAAGCGGGCACGGCCAGATTCTGCCCACCCCGATTGCCGGTAGTTTGCGCAGATCCCGAATCGTCGGGCACCGCGGACTTCGATGGTGTCGTCTCCGGAGCCGGAACTGCACCCGTCTCCTGCGACACTGCACCCGAGTTCTGTGATCGATCAAGATTCGACGTCATGTCGCCACCTCCTACCACCGAGTTGGTTGAGGCAACCGCCCTGCATCGGGTAATTGCCCTGGAGGTCTAACTCGACCCCCAGGAGACAACTTTAATACTCAGACCTTCACCAGTGATGTCAGTGGGTACTTCAAGAAGCGATCTCGACCGCGCAGTTCCTCGATCTCGAGCACCACTGCGACGCCGACGACGTTCGCTCCACCCAACTCGACCAACTGTACAGCCGCCTCGAGTGTCCCTCCGGTAGCCAGAACGTCGTCGATCACCAGAACATTCCGCCCGGTGAGATCGAAGCCGTTTGCGGGAATCTCGAGAGTCGAGGATCCGTACTCGAGGCTGTACGAACGAGAGAGCACCGGCGGCGGCAGTTTGCCGACCTTCCGCACGGCAACGACTCCCGCACCCATCTTCGCGGCCGCACCGGCACCGAGCAGGAATCCACGAGCATCGACGGCGGCGATCGTGTCGGCGTCCGGAGCACAGGAGACAAGGGCATCGAGCACGGCCCCGAACCCCTCGGCGTCGGCGAACACCGGAGTCAGATCGGCGAACCGAACACCGGGACCGGGAAAGTTGTCCGCCCAGCGGGTCAGCCGAACAACGGCGTCCCCGGCAGCCCGGTGGATTGCGATCAATTCTTCAGTCGTGTGCAAGGCAACACCATTCGAGACGCTCATCTGCGTAGTACCCATCTGTCCATGTTCCAGCCGGTAGCGGCCCGAGTCGGATTGACCAACACTGCCGACATGCCTGGAGCTACAGCGACAGTTCGTAGTTGATTGAACAGTGGAATCGTAGGCACCTGGGTCCACAGGATGTTCTCCGCCTCCACCGAGAGTCCCAATTGCGCACTCGTGCTCGCATCCACGTTCAACTGATCGATGATCTGATCGATCCTGGCATTTCCGTACGTACCGAGGTTTGCGCCGTTGCCCGATCGCAGCGCTCCACGCGCGTCGATCATGCTCGCTGTTCCGCCTGCGCCGACTTTGCCTGCCATACCGGAAAGCACGGCGTCGACTCCCCCAGTCTGCAGACTCGCAGGATCGAAGCTGTCGCTACTTGCGTCCTCGACCGTGATTCCCGCCGGAGCGCACGCGGCTTTCGCTTCGGAGACGATCTGCGCCCGCACCGGGTCCGGTGCGAGGTACCCGACCCGGACGGTCAACTGGTCGAGGTCGGCTTCCGACAACGACGTCTTCGCAGCCTCGATGTCGGCATTGGCGTACCGATCACCGTCGACCGCAGCGGCGTCGCTGTAAACGAGTGAATCCGGCGCCATCAGTCGCGAATCGACCACGCCGGAACCCAAACCCGCCTGCGGCGCATTCTCCGTCTGCCCGAACTTCTCGAACAGAGTCGTACGCGGAACACAATGCGCGAACGCTCGACGGGCGGCTTCGTCGCCCAGCGAACCAGAGGTCGCGAGAACGAACTGCTCGATCGACCGCGACGGAATCTGTTGGACGTCGAACCCGGACGGAGTACCGAGTTCGCCAGCCGAGCCGGAAGCGACGTCGACTACCTCGATCGAGTTCTTGTCGAGATCCTCGGTCAGATTCACACCACGTGGCCAGACGACGATGCGATCGGTCGCCGGCTTGTTGCCCCACCACCGCTCGTTCGCGACCAGCACCAGGCCGTCGTCGGTACTGTACGAGTCGATTCGATACGGACCAGCGGAGGGCAGTACGGAGGTGTCCACCTGACCTGGAGTCAGGTTCCACCCGGTGTTCCAGAAGTCCGCGATCTTCGACAACGCTTCGGTGTCACCGGCATTCACCGCGCTCACCACGTCGCTGACACCCGTGCGCTGCGTCACGACGTGTGAAGGCATCAACGCAGTCGCACCGAACAACGACCGCCAATCGGTGAACGATCGCCCGGGTTTGAAGAACACCGTCGCGTCCTTCGCCCCGCTCTGGCAGTCGATCCGGTCGATGTCCGCGTATCCGAGATTGTTCGCCGTGTCGAACATGGGCTTCACGGCACCATCGACGTCTTCGGTGAACTTGCCACTCGACGCCGCCCAGGTGAGGACGAGATCGTCACAGGACATCGGAATCCCGTCGGAGTACACGGACGCCGGATTGAGCTTGTACGAGACCGTGAGCACGTCACCGGGCAACTCAGACGCCGTTCCGATGTCGGTGTCGGAGACAGGTGCTCCGGCCGGGCCGGTGAACGTGAAGCCGGGAAGCACCCGGCCGAACGCGGCCATCGCCCCGGACACCGATCCAGCTGTCGTGTTGGCGTTGTACGTGGAGATGGAGTTGTCGATGGCATATCCGATGGACGGAACCTGCTCGGCGCTTTCCGAGCAGGCCGCCAACGAACCCGCAGCCACAGCGGTGGCCGCAACGAACGTCATCGATCGAACCAGTGTGCGTGTTCTTGGGAGCATGTTCAGTGCCCCTTCTTGTTTCGCTTTCCGGTCGGCCGCGCACCCGGCTGCGGAGCAACCGGCGCACGGCGTGCAACTGGTGCGCCGACGGCAACCGTCTGCGTACCCTTCTCGGCCAGCGTAGCCCGGCGCGAGAGCACCTTACGAGTGTGCGCGGCAACGGGTCCCCAGCGTTCCTTCATCGACACCAGGAGCGGCGTCGCGAAGAAGATCGAGGAGTACGCACCCACGATGATGCCGACGAGCTGAACGAGCGCAAGGTCCTTGAGTGTGCCGACGCCGAGCATCCAGACCGCGACGACCATCAGAGCGATCACCGGGAGCACACTGATGACGGTCGTGTTGATCGATCGCATCAAGGTCTGATTCACCGCGAGGTTGGCCTGCTCGCCGTACGTCCGGCGCGTCAGATGCAGAACACCGCGGGTGTTCTCTTCGACCTTGTCGAACACCACCACGGTGTCGTACAGCGAGAAGCCGAGAATGGTAAGCAAACCGATCACCGTCGCGGGCGTCACCTCGAAACCGACGAGCGAGTAGACGCCGGCAGTGACGATGATGTCGAAGAACAACGCAACGATCGCAGCTACCGCCATGTCCCGCTCGAAGCGGATGGCGATGTAGATACTCACGATCACCAGGAACACAATCAGCGCGATCAGCGCCTTCTTGGTGATCTGGCCGCCCCAGGTTTCACTCACGTCCGCAAAACTGATGGCTTGCGCCGACGGGTTCCCGTTCTTGTCCTTGGGCTGGAACTCGTCGAAGAGAGCCGACTGAAGATCGTTGATCTGCGTCGCGTTCAACGTCTCCGACCGGATCTGCACGGTTGCGCTGGCACCCGAGCCGACTGTCTGCACGCTGACCGGTTCGAACCCGAGTGTGTCGGAGTAGACGGTTTCCACCGCCGACGTCTCGACTCCGCCCTCGGCCGGGAACTGAATGCGTGATCCGCCTTCGAAATCGATACCGAAGGTGAAGCCGCGCAGGATGATGCTCAGCAGCGCAATGGCGACCAGAGCGCCGGTCAGTCCGTAGTAGAAGCGACGCTTGCCGACGACCTCGAACGCACCCGTTCCGGTGTACAACCGCGAGAGCCAGCTGTGCTTGGGCATCGCGCCCTGATCGACGCCTGAGTCAGTGATCTCCGACCGGGCCGCCGCATCGGCGGACTCGGCGGCGGAACTGTTGGTGGACCCCACCGGGGAGTTGTTGGACTCGCTCATGCTCGTGTCTCCTTAGCCGACGCAGCGGCGGCAACCTTACGTTCGCGGGCAACCTCTTGCACTGCGCCGAGACCGTTGACGCTGGGCTTGGACCAGAACGCCGAACGGGACGCCATGCTGACCAGTGGCCACGTCACGAGGAACACGACAATCACGTCGAGAATGGTCGTCAGACCCAAGGTGAAGGCGAAGCCTCGCACCTGTCCGACCGCCAGCACGTACAGAACTGCAGCGGCGATGAAGCTCACCGCGTTGCCGGAAAGAATTGTTCGGCGTGCTCTTGCCCAACCGCGTGGCACCGCCGAGCGGAAGCTACGGCCCTCACGCATTTCGTCCTTGATGCGTTCGAAGAACACGACGAACGAGTCGGCGGTCATACCGATACCGATGATCAGACCAGCCATGCCGGCCAAGTCGAGCGTGAAGCCGATGTATCTGCCGAGCAGAACCATGATCGCGTAGACCATGACTCCGGAGAGAATCAGCGACAACGCCGTCAGGACGCCGAGCATGCGGTAGTAGACGAGGCAGTACAGCAGAACGAGAACGAGACCGACCGCGCCGGCGATCAATGCCGCCTGCAGTGAGGCCAGGCCGAGCGTGGCCGAGACCGTCTCGGCCTCAGAGGCTGCGAACGAGAGCGGAAGCGAACCGTACTTCAGTGTGTTGGCAAGTTCTTTGGCACTCTCGGCAGTGAAACTGCCCGTGATCGAGGTGGCGCTACCCGCAGGCGTTGCACCTTGAATCGTGGGAGCGCTGACGACCTTCGAGTCGAGCGTGAACGCTGCCTGCTTGCCGATGTTGGCTGAAGTGAACTCGGCCCAGGTGTTGCTGCCGGTCGTCTTGAACGAGAGGCTGATCTCGTGGCGCGACTGCTGCGAGTTGAAGACCGAAGACGCGTCGGCAATCTCCTGGCCGTCGATGATCGAAGGACCGAGGAGATAGATGTTCAGTCCGTCTTGCGAGCACGCGACCAGCGGCAGGGTCGGGTCGTCGTTTCCACGGAGCGGATCCGCGACGGAGCAGTCGAGGTTCGCCACTGCTTGCTGCTGCACTGTCGGATCGCTGCTCTGCCGGAGGGCGCGCGCTGCGGCGATTTCCGCTGCTGCTGCGTCGCCTTCGTCGGTGCCGTCGCTCGGCGCGTCCCCGGTGGGGGCCGGAGTCGTTGTCTGCGGCGCGGGCGTTGCCTCGGGAGTAGTCGGGTCCTGAGCCAGGAACGGACGGTTCTGCGGCGTCTGCGTCCCGTCAGCGGGTGCTTCGGGGGCCGGTGCATCAGTGGCCGGAGTTTCGGCCGCCGGCGCCTCAGGCGTAGCTGTCCGATTCGCGTCACGGGTGGCGACGTCGATCGAACCCGTCACCGGGCGGATGTACAGACGAGCGGTCTGGCCGAGCGAGCGAGCCTGCGCACTGTCGTCGCCGGGAACGGTGATGACGAGGTTGTCACCGTCGACAACGACCTCGGAACCGGAAACGCCGAGACCGTTGACGCGGGTCTCGATGATTTCCTGAGCCTGCTTGAGACTGTCCTGACTGGGAGCGCTGCCGTCCGGGGTACGAGCGGTCAACGTGACGCGCGTTCCACCCTGCAGGTCGATGCCGAGCTTCGGCGTGGCCGACTTGTCTCCAGTGAAGAACACCAGGGCATACAGTGCCACTACCAGGACCCCGAAAAGGGCCAGGTAGCGGACCGGATGCACCGTTCCGGTGGAAGGTGCCACGATCTTTAAGTCTCCTCGGTAGGTGCAGAGCTTCAGTAAGTGCACGGCTCGGGTGGTCGACGACCACCCGAGCTGCGGCGTTCGAACTGCAACGATTGATCAACGGGGCGAACTGAGCTGCTGGTGTAAGAGCGGACAAACCGATCTGGACGTGTGTCCGAGTTCACAACTCTAGAACACGTACCAGTTCGACGAAGTCAGGACTCCTTGGTGAGCCGGATTTCGGTGTCGGCAGCAGACTCTTCGATCTCGGAAATCGAGTCGTCGTCGTACTCGTCGGTCTCGGTCGTCTCGACGACGCGCTCACGGATGACCAGACGCGACCAGGTGGTGATGACACCGTCCGCGATCTCGAGGTCCACGGTGTCGTCGTCCAGGGAAGCGATCGTGGCGTAGAGCCCGGCCGTGGTCTGCACCCGATCGCCGACCTGCAGCGAGTCCTGCATCTCGGAAGTCGCGGCCAAGGCCTTCTTCTGCTTGCGCATGCCCAGGAACATGGGCACCAGCAGTGCGAGGATCAAGAGGGGGAAAAGCAAACTCGACATGTGTTGATCAACCTCGGTTGTGTTGCACGTTTTACGCCGCGATGGTCCCGGATGGACCTACGCAATACACCAGTGTGCCATTAGTTGCTGAGGATTCCTGACAGATCGGCCGTTCAAGTAGGCCTTTCCAGTCGAAATTCACTCGCCGTTCGGATCGAACAACGTGGCCTGCGGTTCGTTGACACGAACCTCGATACCGCCCGCTGCGGCATCCGGCGGCGGTGTCATTCCGAGTTGAGTCCAAGCAGCGGCGGTAGCCACACGTCCTCGCGGCGTCCGGGCGATCATTCCGGCCCGGACCAGGAACGGCTCGCACACTTCTTCCACCGTCGACGGTTCCTCGCCGACGGCCACCGCAAGCGTCGACACGCCGACGGGCCCGCCGCCGAACGAACGCACCAAAGCACTCAGTACCGAACGGTCGAGACGGTCCAAGCCCAACTGGTCCACGTCGTAGACGGCCAAGGCCGCCTGAGCGACGTCCATGGTGACGATTCCGTCGGCGCGCACCTCGGCGAAGTCGCGAACCCGGCGCAGCAATCGGTTCGCGATACGCGGTGTCCCCCGCGAGCGTCGTGCGATTTCGGCACCGGCATCGACTTCGAGATCGACGCCCAGAATTCCGGCCGAACGCATCAGAATCTGTTGCAGCTCTTCGGGTTCGTAGAAATCCATGTGAGCGGTGAACCCGAAGCGGTCGCGCAACGGACCGGTCAGCGCACCCGACCGCGTAGTCGCACCGACCAGCGTGAACGGTGCAACCTCCAGAGGAATCGACGTGGCGCCCGGCCCCTTACCGACGACGACGTCGACACGGAAGTCTTCCATGGCCAGGTACAACATCTCCTCGGCCGGACGAGCGATTCGGTGAATCTCGTCGATGAACAACACATCGCCCTCGACGAGGTTGCTCAGCATCGCAGCCAGGTCTCCGGCGCGTTCGAGCGCCGGTCCGGACGTCAACCGCAGAGAAGAGCCCAACTCCCCCGCGATGATCATCGCCATCGACGTCTTGCCGAGCCCGGGGGGACCGGACATCAGGATGTGATCAGGCGTGCTGCCGCGAAGTTTTGCTCCGGTGAGCACGAGCTGCAGTTGTTCGCGAACACGAGGTTGACCGATGAAGTCGTCGAGACTCTTGGGGCGCAGACTCGCTTCGACATCACCGTCTCCCGCCACCAATTCGGCAGAGACCTGCGACTCGTCGTCGAAATCGTCGATCGGGTCGAAGTTCATCGAGTCTTACCGAGCAGCGACAGAGCGGAACGCAGTGCGACCGACGTGGTGGCCTCGGGCGATTCCGCCAGAACCGAATCCGTGGCCTGCTCTGCCTGCTTGATCGGGAAGCCCAGACCTTCGAGAGCCTCGACGATCTGATCACGGATCGAGCTGCCGACGACGACACCGGACGCCGCGCCGGCCGTCGTCGCGACGGCGTCGACCTTGTCGCGCAGTTCGACAACCATGCGCTCGGCGCCGCGTTTTCCGATACCGGGCACCCTCGTCAACGCCGTCAGGTTGCCTTCCGAGAGCGCCCGCCGCAGCGCGTCCGGTTCGAGAACTGCGAGAGTTGCCATCGCCAGGCGCGGTCCGACTCCGGAAACCGTCTGCAGGAGGCTGAACAGGTCCTTCGACTCGGTATCGGAAAAACCGTACAGCGTCATCGAGTCTTCGCGAACGATCATCGTCGTGAACAGTCGCGCTTCGCTTCCCCGGTGCAGCGCACCGAGAGTCACCGGGGTGGCATTGACCCGATAGCCGACACCTGATGCTTCGATGACCGCGTGATCGAGCGCAATATCGAGTACCTCGCCGCGTACCGACGCGATCATCGTGAACCTGCCTTCTTCGTCTCGGCCAATTTTGCCTGATACTTACGCATTTGTTCAGCGGCCATCGCCTCGGCGCGGGCCATCCGCTCGATCATCGGTGCTCGCCAGCAGTGACAGATCGCCAGCGCCAGAGCGTCGGCAGCGTCAGCAGGTTTCGGCGCCGTCTTCAAATTCAGAATTCGCGTCACCATCGCAGTGACCTGCGCCTTGTCGGCGTTACCGCTGCCGGTGACGGCGGCCTTCACCTCGCTGGGCGTGTGGAAACACACCGGAATGCCGCGTCTGGCGGCAGCGAGCGCGACAACTCCGCCTGCTTGCGCCGTCCCCATCGCGGTACTGACGTTGTGCTGCGCGAACACGCGCTCGATCGCGACCACCTCCGGCTTGTACTGCTCGATCCACAGTTCAGCCGCATCGGAGATCCGCAGAAGCCGAGAACCGAGGTCCATCTCGGCCGGAGTCCGCACCACGTCGACCGCAATGGGGCGCACTTTCCTGCCGTTGCTCCCGTCGACCACTCCCAACCCGCAGCGAGTCAAGCCTGGGTCCACTCCGAGCACGCGCACTTGTCACACCTCTCCATACCGAACAGCTGTTCGATAGCTTAGCGGTGCGCGGGACTACTACCCCGCATCAACACGCAACCCGGCCCGGACGCGGACGTCAGGACCGGGTTGAGTTGAAAAACAATCAGTCTTCGAGAGCCGCGAGAACCTCGTCGGAAAGATCGATGTTGGTGTAGACGTTCTGCACGTCGTCAGAATCTTCGAGCGCGTCGACGAGCTTGAAGATCTTGCGTGCGCCGTCGACATCCAAGGGAACCTCGACGGAAGCGCGGAAATCGGCTTCAGCGGAGTCGTAGTCGATGCCGGCTTCCTGAAGTGCCGACCGTACGGCAACCAGATCCTGTGGCTCACTGACGATTTCGAAGGTTTCACCGAGATCGGTGACTTCCTCGGCACCGGCGTCGAGCACAGCCATCAGGACGTCGTCCTCCGACTGGCCGTTCTTCTCGAGCGTGACGACACCCTTGCGAGCAAACAGGTAGGAGACGGAACCCGGGTCAGCGAGGTTGCCACCGTTACGGGTCATCGCGGTGCGAACTTCACCGGCTGCGCGGTTGCGGTTGTCGGTGAGGCACTCGATCAGAACGGCGACGCCGTTGGGTCCGTAGCCCTCGTACATGATGGTCTGCCAGTCTGCGCCGCCCGCTTCTTCACCGGCGCCGCGCTTGCGCGCACGCTCGATGTTGTCATTGGGAACAGACGTCTTCTTCGCCTTCTGGATGGCGTCGTACAAGGTGGGGTTGCCCGTGGGATCGCCACCGCCGGTTCGTGCCGCCACCTCGATGTTCTTGATCAGCTTCGCGAAGGATTTGCCACGACGTGCGTCGATCACAGCCTTCTTGTGCTTGGTGGTGGCCCATTTTGAGTGGCCGCTCATGCGATTCAAGCCCCTTTCCTGCTGCGTTGCGCACGCCGAATGCGCGTCTTTCAGCTCTGCCGATGTTACCCGTCCCACGTCACAACTCGCTGCATCCCCCGACACGAATTAGTCAAACCGCGCATTGTTTGCATAGAATGCAAACATGTTGGTCCGAATAGATCACGCCTCCACAACTCCACTCGCGGAGCAGATTGCAGCCGGGGTTCGTGGCTCGGTCATCCGCGGTGAGATCGGACCAGGTGACCGCCTGCCGTCCGCTCGCGCTCTCGCCGAGTCGATCGACGTCAATCTCCACACGGTTCTTCGTGCGTACGCAACACTCCGCGACGAAGGCCTGATCGACCTCCGACGCGGACGTGGCGCCGTCATTCGCGCCGAATTCGACTCGGGAAGAACAGCTCTCAACGAATCTGCGCGCGAGTTCGTACGGCAGGCCCGAAATCTCGGACTCGACACTGCGCACATGCTCGACCTCATCAAGGAGACCAGCACACAATGACGACCAGCAAGATCCGACTCTGGACAGCAGCTTCGCTGACTCTGATCCCGACCCTGATCCTGGTTCTCGCACGCTTCGCGTGGGGTGACCGCCTACCCGAGACCGTCGCGAGCCATTGGTCCGGATCGACCCCGGACGGCTTCAGCACCACGACGACGTTTTTCGCCATCGCGCTGGTGATTTCTCTGGTGGCTGTCGTTTGCGCCTGTGTCGTCGCGGCCCGTTCGAGCGACAACGCGCCCTTGTTTCTCGCCGTAACCTCGATCTCGAGTGCGACACTGGCGACGATCTGGATTCTGAGCGTCGCCCTGACGATCGACGCCGGGTCGCCGGAAGCCGCGCGTATCGGCTGGTGGATTCTTGCGCCGATCGCGGCGGTACTCGTAGGAGTTCTGGCATACGCGCTGCCTGACCCGCAACGAAGCGGCCCGGAGTCGCCACTGCCGACCCCGACGCTCGACACTCCGCTGACGGCCTCCGAACGTGCAGTGTGGGTCGGGCAGGTCCGCAGCGTCTGGCCGTGGATCGTTACCGCCGGCCTCGTAGTTCTCGTGATCGCGACTGCCGCGTACTCGGATTGGTGGGTTGCCGTGATCCTGGGTGTGTCCACCCTCGCCGTCACAGCATTCGCGTCGGTCACCGTGCGCGTCGACCGTCACGGTGTCGGCATCAGTTCCTGGGGCGTTCGATGGAAGAAGATCCCCATCTCGAAGGTGAAGTCCGCATCGGTCGACGCGATACGTCCAGCCGAATGGGGCGGATGGGGTTACCGAATGACACCGCGCGGAACAGCCGTCACTCTCCGCTCGGGTGAGGCCATCGTGGTCACTCTCGAGAGCGGACGACTGTTCGCCGTAACCGTCGATCACCCGGAAGACGGTGTGAAGCTGATCAATTCGTTGGTTCAGGCTGGTTGATTCACGAACAACGTCAATTCACGAACAACACGGCAGCGGCATTGCCGGCGAGGTAGAAACCGGCAATGCCGAATACCCAACCCATTGCGCTGTCGCCGTAGCGAGACATCAGCGAGTCCACTCGGCGCAGCGGCTTGTCCAGTCGGTCGCCGGCCACGATCCGCCCACACAACAGAAGGACTGCCGGAGTGGCCATGATCAGGCAGTATCCGGCAAGTATCGACGCAGACGTGAATGAGGACAGCCCAGCAGCGGTGATCATCGCGATCGCCGCCAAGTAGGGCAGCATCGTCACCAATTCGGCGGTTCCGGCAGCAATCGCCAGAAGTACAACACTTCTCGCGGAACTGGCCGAGCCGAGCACCCGCTCTCGCCAAACATGGGTTCGATCGGCCTGACCGGATGTGCGTCTCTTCTCGGAATCGAATCGAAAGCCCCACGCGAACAACGCGATACCGAGAATCAACTGCGCAACGCGGGCGGCGGGGGTGTCGAGTAGCGGGGCGACGACTGGCATGCCTACCCGTGCCGTCGTCCAGACGGCCACCCCGACAACAAAATAGAACGTCGTGATGACCACCAGATACGTCAGTAGCCTGCGAACCTGCGGTCGTCCCGGCATCAACAACATCCAGACCGGGACGACCAATGTTCCGATGCTCGTACTGTCCAGCAGGGCGAGCCCGCCCAGCGTGGTGAGCAGGACGAGTTCCACCTCAGTCGTTTCGGCGCTCGGGTATCGCTGTCTCCCTCGTTCGGACTGCATTCACGATGTCGAAGGCACCGATGATCGCGAGGATCACGCCGAGTGGTCCGCCGCGAAACCAGAAGAACTCGGCGTCACGCGCGAACAGCCACAGACAGCCGCCACCGACGACCAAGAGAATGCCGATCATCAACTCGAAGCGAATTTTCATACGTCGAGCCTGTCTTCTCTATCGAATCCGCACATCAGCCATCGGAACAACGCCGACCTCATCATTTGGTATGACAAGTCAGACGCCCCGATGTGCTCTGATAAGTCTGTGGTGACCAGAAGTCGGAGTGTCGGCAAGTGGAACGATCCGCTCATCGCTTTCGGCCTGTTCGCGATCGGGGTACTCCTCTACCTGGTCGGCCTGTACCAAATGTGGACCGATGTCGGAGGTGTCGCCGACGTTCCCGCCGGGGTACGGATCGGGATGCTGGCTCTGCTGTGTGCGATCGACTCGTTCCGGCGGGTGCGTCCGGCAACAGCTTTGGCGGCGGGGGCCGTCATCGTCGCGGTCGACGCTGCCCTGGGACCCACTCTGCCGATGTGGCTGGTCCTCTCGGATCTCACCTACGCCGCAGTTCTGTACGGGACGGCGCGGCTGGGCCGAGTGGTGTGTTCTCTGACCGCGGTGACGGTTGCCGCGCTCACCGCACTCGTCTACCTGTCCACCCAGGACGTCCGCGCTGCGGCTGGGGCAGGCGTCGTGACGGCACTGTTCTTCGGTACACCGGTGTGGTGGGCACTGGTCATCCGTCGACAAGTCGAACTGACCGAGGCCGAACGCGAGCGTTCCAGAGTCCACGAAGCACTCGCCGCTCTGGACCGCGAGGCCGCGGTCGCTCACGAACGCGCGACCATGGCGCGCGATCTGCACGACGTGATCGCAAGCCACCTCTCCGCCATCGCCATCCACTCGGAGGCGGCACTGTCCACCTCAGCTCTCTCCGCTGAACGGGGTGAACCCGACGACGGTTTGCGGGAGATGATCGGGGCGATCAGATCAAGTAGTCTCGCGGGCCTTTCCGAGATGCGGTCGATGATCGAACTGCTCCACGCCGGGGACGACGAGACCCCGGACCCGCGTTCCTCTCCCCCGAGGCTGACCGAGTTACCCGTAGTCCTGGATGCAGTTCGGGCAGCCGGCGCCGCGGTGCACGTTGCGATCGACATCGATACTGCCGACCTGCCGAGCGTGGTCGATCACACGGCGTACCGGATCACCCAGGAGGCGTTGACCAATGCGCTCAAGCATGCGCCTGGTGCACCGATCTCGATGTCGATCTCTCTCCAGCACAATGCATTACAGATCGAGATCCGAAACCCCGTCGGTCGCGACACATCCAGTTTTCGGGCGGGAACGCACGGACTTGCAAACATGCGTCACCGCGCCGAACTGCTGGGCGGTTCACTCGACGCACTTCCGGTCGACGGAGAATGGACGGTATGCGCACAGATACCGGTCCCCGCGCCGAACGGAACGGATCGGTGATCACCGTCGCCCTGGTCGACGACCACGCCGCGATCCGCTCCGGCCTGGCGATGATCCTGCGGCAGCACGACGACATCGATGTCGTTGCAGAAGCCGGTGACGGAGCGTCGGCGATCACCGTCACCCGCACGCATCAACCCGACGTCGTGCTGATGGACATCCGGATGCCAGGCACCGACGGCATCGAGGCGACGCGTCAGATCATCGGGACGACCCGCAGCCGGGTTCTGGTGTTGACCACCTTCGACCTCGACGAATACGTCTTCGCGGCCCTGCGCGCCGGTGCGTCGGGATTCCTGCTCAAGACTGCGACAGCGGACGAACTGACCCGCGCTATCCGCAATGTCGCAGCCGGAGATGCAGTGCTCGCTCCTCGTGCGGCGCGTGCACTGATCGGCGAGTTCGTGCAGCGCGCACCCAAACCCACCGAACCGCTGGGATTGAGCGAGCTCACCGACCGTGAACGCGAGGTCCTCGCGCTGTTGGGGACGGGTATGTCCAACGCCGAACTGTCGCGTGAACTCGGAGTCGGTGCTCCGACGGTGAAGTCGCACGTGTCGCGAGTTCTGTCGAAGTTGCACCTCACCTCACGCGTCCAGGCGGCGATCCTTGCCCGCGAACTGGAGCTGTAGGTTCGGCCGAGGCTGACTACTCCAGTTATCCGCGAACCAGATCGACGAACATCTCGTGCACTCGACGGTCCCCGGTAACCTCGGGATGGAAAGAAGTGGCGATCACCGAGCCCTGCCGAACCGCGACGATCCGGCCTGCGGCCTCCCCCGCGGCGGCGGGAACCTGCGCAAGGACCTCAACGCCCGGCCCAACTCGCTCCACCCACGGCGCGCGGATGAAGACGGCGCGAATGGGATCACCGATGATGCCCTCGAACTCCAGGTCGGACTCGAAAGAATCGACCTGCCGACCGAAAGCGTTGCGGCGCACCGTCATGTCGATGGCGCCGAGATGCTCGGCGTCCGGCCGGGTGTCTAGTACCTCGCTCGCCAGCAGAATCATGCCCGCACACGATCCGTAGGCCGGCAGCCCGCCGCGGAGTCGCTCACGAAGCGGTTCCAGCAGCTCGAATACCTGCAGAAGCCGGCTCATCGTGGTGGATTCGCCACCGGGGATCACGATGCCGTCGACCTTGTCGAGTTCCTCCGGGCGCCGGATACCCACCGCATCCGCTCCCGAATCATCGAGTGCGGCAAGGTGTTCGCGAACATCACCTTGGAGGGCGAGTACACCGATCAACGGACGCGTCATCACACAGTTCCTGTCTTGTTCTCACGGCTGTTCTTGCTCTCATGGCTGTCGGGTTCGCGTTCGAGACGCGTCAAACCCTCCTGAACCACCGCTGCCACCATGTTGCCATCGCGATCGTAGATACGCCCCTGAGTGAGCGCGCGACCAAAACCTGCCGACGGCGACGTCTGGTCGTAGAGCAACCACTCGTCGGCCCGGAACGGACGCAGGAACCACATCGCGTGATCGAGCGAAGCAGTCTGCGTCTTCACGCCGCGGTGCGGGACTTTGGAAGTTCCGAGCAGGGTCATGTCACTGAGGTACGCGAGGGTGCAGATGTGCAGCAGCGGACGATCCGGCAGAGCCTCGCGGTAGCGCATCCACACGCGTTGTTGCGCAGCGAGATCCGGCGCTGACGCGCTCTGCTCAGCGGGCACAATTCTGATGTCCCAGTTCTTCCACTCCTGATAGAACTGCGATTCAGCCAACTTCGGAACGGTCTGCGCGTCCGGCAAGTCCTCCGGCGCCGGAACGGAGGGCATCCGGTCCTGGTGCTCGATACCTTCGTCGTCGACGTGGAACGAGGCCGACATCGTGAAGATCGTCTTGCCGTCCTGAACTGCATTCACCCGGCGGGTGCAGAACGAGCGCCCGTCGCGGATGCGGTCCACCAGGTAGACCGTCGGAATCTTCGGATTGCCCGGGCGCAGGAAATATCCGTGCAACGAGTGCACGTGGTAGCTCTCGTCAACGGTGCTCACGGCAGAAACCAACGACTGCCCGGCAACCTGCCCGCCGAACGTCCGTTGAAGTGCGGTGGGATGGACCGCACCACGGAAGATGTCCTTCTCCAGGTGTTCGAGCGCGAGGATCTCCTCGATACCAACCATGAGTCCTCCGAAAACATAGACCGCCGCACTGGGCGCGATGACGGTTCACAATATCGCCTCGGCGAGCGGGCACGGCACCATGGTGGGCGTGAGTACATTCATCCCGTCCAGTCCCCTCGCCTTGGCCGAGCAGATTGCAACGCTTAGCGGATCGTTTCCGTCGGTGGCGGTAGTAGCGATCGACGGACCTGATTGTGCACAGCCGTCTCGGCTCGCGGATCTGGTTGGCACCGCCCTCGAGTCGCGCGACAGGCCGAGTGCTGTTGTGTCACTGCACGACTACGTACGGCCGGCTTCGCTGCGATACGAGTTCGGCCACGAGGATGCGCTGAGTTACCGCACTATCTGGTTCGACTATCGGGCACTCGATCGTGAAGTGATCACCGCAGCCCGCACCAAACGGGCGTTCTTGCCGAAACTCTGGGACGAACCCACCGATCGATCGGCTCGTTCGACCCGTATCCCCGTCCATGAGCGCGCGGTCATCGTGATCGCCGGTCCGATGTTGCTCGGGCGCGGGCTGGAGTTCGACGTCAGCGTCCGCCTGGACATGAGCGAACCTGCCATGCGGCGGCACACACCGGAGGCAGATCTGTGGACCGTCGAGGCACTCCTCGAACACCGATCAGAAGTGTCCGAGGAGGTCGATTTCGAGGTCAGATACGACCATCCGGCCCGGCCTGCGGTGCGGTCTCGCCAGTGAAGGTCTCACTGCGATTGATCTCACGTCGGCCGACCTCACTTCGGGCGATACAACCTGGTCAGACCCTCCTGGACGACTGCAGCAACCATATTTCCTCGGCTGTCGAAGATTCGTCCCTGCGTCAGTGCGCGACCGAAGCCCGCTGACGGCGACGTCTGGTCGTACAACAGCCACTCGTCGGCGCGGAACGGCCGCAGGAACCACATGGCGTGATCGAGCGAAGCGCTTTGCATGGCCACGTCCATGTGGGGGCCGCGAGAAGATCCGAGCAGCGTCATGTCGCTCATGTAGGCAAGCGTGCACACGTGAAATACCGGGTCGTCCGGGAGTGCCTCGCGGGAACGGAACCACACTTGCTGCTGCGCGGCAGCGCCCGGACGTTTGTCGATGTCGGCCTTCGGCACCATTCGAAGGTCCCAATCGGACCACTCACGCGCCAGCCACGCAGTCTCGGGATCCTCCGAATCCTGGGCGATGGCCAAGGTCTCGGGGTCAGGAACGGGTGGCATCTCGTCCTGGTGCTCGATGCCTTCGTCTTGGACGTGGAAGGACGCCGACATCGTGAAAATGGCTTGCCCGTCTTGAATTCCGGTGACCAAGCGGGTCGCGAACGATCGACCGTCCCGAACACGATCAACCAGAAAAACCGTCGGCTCCATCGGATTTCCCGGACGCAGGAAATATCCGTGCAACGAATGAACCGAGTAGGCCGGATCGACCGTGCGTACCGCCGACACCAATGCCTGTCCGGCGACCTGGCCGCCGAAAGTGCGGGTCAGGGTGGTCTCCGCGATGATTCCTCGAAAGATGTCCCGCTCGAGGCGTTCCAACTCCAGAATTTCTTCGATCCTCGCCATCGATGCTCCACATCTTCCCGTGTACCGACGTCTACCGACCTTCACACAATGCCTGACGCACCCCCGGCCACCAAAGTGGGCATCCGAAAACACTGAGCGACGGGGCGCATCGACTCAGAATGGCGGTGGATCGTCTCCGCCGTCGAAGGTCCTCCTCTGTGCCTTCTTCATCCGCCGGTGCATCCGTATCCGCTGACGCCGGCGTTCCCCCCACACACGTGCGGCCTTGTTCTCCAGACGTGTGCGCCGACGCCGACCACCCTCGGGCAGCACAGGCTCGAGCATTCCCGCCAGCAGACCTGACGGCCTAGTTCGGTAGCAATGTCCGGTCGGCGAGGTCAGCATGACACTCCGGTCCGGGTTCGAGATATGCAACCACTGACCGGAATGCTTGAGGCGGTGATGGTTTCGACAATACGCACTCAGATTCGACGCCACGGTCTTTCCACCACAAGTGGGATCGCGATGATCAAAGGGCTTAGTGTGATCAAGATCTGAATTCCATGCAGCGACATCGCAGTGCAACCACTGGCAGCTTCCTGCGATCACCCGCACCCAGGTGTCGAGGACAGCGCCGGGGCGGTAGACCGACGCCGAAGGAACAACGGGCGGAGGTACTGGCTCGCCCTCACCGGAAGACTCGAGCGCGGCATCGGCTGGTACCTTCACCTTCCGAATCAGCGCACCCGCGGCGATGTCACGCGCATGCTCTGCACTGATCACTCCATAACCGTCGAGGTGAGCGGGTTCGTCTGCACCTGGTGCGTCACCGCCCTGAAGCGTTGATTCCAGCATGACCACGTGAACCAACGGCCGACGCACCACCACAATCCCGCTTCGATCTTGTGGGCACTCGTCCCGGCCGCAATCGCACGGCAGAATCGTCGACCCGGATACCAACGCTCCCAATGCGTCAGCTCGTCGTTGCTCGTACTTACGGGAATCGTGTCGACACACCGACATTGCCAACTCCCGCAACCGACGGTCGAAAGCCCGTGCTTCCTCCGCCGGAATACTCCCCAATATCCGCGCCATTCCGTCCTCGGCAGCGCTCACACCCACGAACCGATCAGCCAGGGCGCGGCGTCGACGTTCGCGTATTCCCTCGGGATCCACCACGGCGACGATCCGGTCGATAGCCGCTGTCAATCGGCGACCCGTCAAGCCGGTACCGCCAGGCATCGGTGGCGCCGAGATCTTTTCGAGGAGTTGCCGTTCCACCTCGTCGATCAAATCGTCGGCTACGTTGGCCGTAGCGGAGTCGATCAATCCGACCCGATACAGATCCAGTTCTCCGCGCGCCATTGCGGCACGCGTGCGATGGAGGCGAGTCTTGAGAGAAAAGCCGAGACCGATCAACTTTCCCGCTGCGGCACGGCCCATGGTCAATGCCGCGCCGAGCTCGGCCTCAGCCAGTTCGTGAGCGGTAGACGACCAAGCACCGTTATCAGTGTGGTCAGCGCTGCGACGCTCGAAAAACTCGGCAATGGCAGCCAGTTTCCGTTCCACGAGCATCGATTCGCGCGCATGCAGATCGGCGATGAGATCGATGAGGGCGCAGTCGGATTCAGCACCGGACAGCTGCGCTGCGGTACCCGAACTTCCTACTCCGTCATCGAACATTCCTCAACATTATTCGAATGTACGTTCGATATCCATGATTTCCAGGAATCAGTCCGAACAATCCCGATTGACCGAAAATCCACGGCCAATATCACCAAAAGTGATGGGGTGGGCGCAAATACGACTTGGACTTGCAGACACCGACGATGACAGACTCGAACACCATTCCCGGACAAAAGAACCCATTGAGGAACCGATGAACGACGCAAGTACCTGGACCGCACGACTCGCCGCACTCGACCTGACGCTCCCGCCTGTTGCCACCCCCGCAGGCTCATACCTCCCCGCCGTTCAGACGGGGTCATACGTCTACACGTCGGGGCAATTGCCGCTCGTCGACGGCACTACGACGTGCATCGGTAAGTTGGGCGAGGGCGTCTCCGTCGAAGACGCCGCCCAGGCGGCGCGGTTGTGCACTCTCAACGGACTCGCGGCAGTCGATGCCTTAGTCGGGCTCGATCGCATCGTTCGGGTCGTCAAGGTCGTTGGATTTGTTGCTTCCGGATCGGGATTTTCGCAGCAACCCCAGGTGATCAACGGTGCGTCCGACCTGCTGGCCGAGATCTTCGGTTCGGCTGGACAACACGCCCGCTCAGCGATCGGCGTCGCCGAACTACCCCGAAACAGTGCCGTCGAGGTCGAGTTCGTGTTCGAGGTATCGGACAGCATCTGATCGGTCTGCCACACCCCGAAGGGGCGGCGGTTGCCAACGCAACCGCCGCCCCTTCGTCTGTGAGGACTTTCAGGCACTGGGCCCGGTCGTCGAACCTGCTGTCACCAACCGCGCTCTGCGAGGCGGTGTCCGACAGGCAGGTCGTCGACGTTGATGCCGACCATTGCCTCGCCGAGTCCGCGCGAGACCTTGGCGAGCACGTCCGGGTCGTCGTAGAACGTGGTGGCCTTGACGATTGCCTCGGCGCGCTGCTTCGGATTGCCGGACTTGAAGATGCCCGATCCGACGAAGACGCCCTCGGCGCCGAGCTGCATCATCATGGCAGCGTCTGCCGGGGTGGCGATGCCGCCGGCGGTGAACATGGTGACCGGCAGCTTGCCGGCCTTGGCGACCTCGACGACCAGTTCGTAGGGGGCCTGCAGTTCCTTGGCGGCTACGTACAGTTCGTCTTCGCTCAGCGAGGTCAACCGGCGGATCTCGCCGCGGATGGTGCGCATGTGGGTGGTGGCGTTGGAGACGTCTCCGGTGCCTGCTTCACCCTTCGAGCGGATCATGGCCGCGCCTTCGTTGATGCGACGGAGCGCTTCGCCGAGGTTGGTGGCGCCACAGACGAAGGGAGCGGTGAACTTCCACTTGTCGATGTGGTTGGCGTAGTCGGCCGGGGTCAGGACCTCGGACTCGTCGATGTAGTCGACGCCGAGGCTCTGCAGGATCTGCGCTTCGACGAAGTGACCGATGCGTGCCTTCGCCATGACGGGGATGCTGACGGTGGAGATGATGCTGTCGATCATGTCCGGGTCACTCATGCGCGAGACGCCGCCCTGTGCGCGAATGTCTGCGGGGACCCGCTCGAGTGCCATGACGGCGACGGCGCCGGCGTCTTCGGCGATCTTGGCCTGCTCAGCGGTGACCACGTCCATGATCACACCGCCCTTGAGCATTTCAGCCATGCCGCGCTTGACGCGGGCGGTGCCGATGGCGGTGGTGGGGGCAGAGTCGGGGGTGCTCACAGCAAACTCCTGCAGTAGTGGCGTGACGAAAGAAACAAGGCACGGCGAACACACGAGTTCATTCGCGCGGAGGCCTCTGGCCAGAACTCTAGGACGAACCGGCCTTCGATTCCGTATCCAATTTGCCATTGCTGGCCTTAAACTGCCCGCGAGCACTGAACGACCGAACGATCAGCGGATGGAACGCACTTCCGGATCCTCGGAACCGTCCGCAATCGTCGCGGCCTCCACCAGGAGGTTTGCCAGATCCAACGGGTAGACGGGCTCACCGGACTTGGCCAGCCGGCGGATCTCTTCGGCGCTGCACCAGCGATGGCCGGTGATGGCACGCTGTTCCAATTCCGTGTGGCCTTGGAAGACCGGCTCGAAGCCGTGAGTGCGCGTAGCAAAGAACAGCTCTTCCGAACGGATCAGCTCACCGTCGAACGGGAAGATCGCCACCCGACGCCAAAGCGGACCTCGCAGATTCTCCGGCGCTACCTTGAACCCCGTTTCCTCCTCGATCTCACGAACCGCGGCCGCTCGCAGATGTTCGCCGCGTTCGAGCCCGCCGCCGACGGTGAACCAGAAGTAAGTGTTCGGGATCTTGGGATCGTGCCCGCGCAACAGCAGCACCCGATCTTCCTCGTCCAGCATCACCACGCGGGCAGAGGTCCGTGACGTATCCACGGTGATGCCCTCGGGCACCGCCGCCGCGGTCGTGCGCTCCGATATCTCGAAGTACTGAGGTAGCGGTGCCGTTCCCCCGAGGTGCAGCCAGCGAACAAGTCGACGCGTACGCAACGCGAGAGTGTCGCGCACCGCGTCGTTGTGGAACCGCCGAGCGATCAGGACCCTCGCCTCGGCATCGGCCAACTCGGCCACCAGTTGAGGTCGCAGCGACGTCGTGCCGTAGGCAGCGAGAGCATTGGACAGCCGGTTCTCGGCAAGCTCGCGATCCTGACGATCCGCACGTTCGGCGGCGTCCGCCAAGGTGACGAATCTGCGGGCGTCGTCGGCTCTCATGTCCACAGCCGCCGCGCGGACAACCGCGGCACGACGGGACAGAGCCGCATCGAGCGCCAACCACGACTGATCCGAACGCACATGCAGTCGATCGAGTCGGTTCGCCGTCCCGTACGCCCACAGTCCGACGACCAGGACGACGGCAGCGACGAGCCCGAGAATGAAGATCGTCAGAGCGGAGAAGGTCATGACCCCACCACGCGTACGCCGGTGCCGCCAACCGTGACGGTCTCGTAGACACGCAGGATCTGTTCGGCCACCACCGGCCAGTCGTATTCGGCGACAACACTTGTCGCGGTGTTGACCAGCGCGCGTCGTCGATCCGGGTCACCGAGAACGGAATCGATTGCCTCGGCCAGGGCATCGGAGTTCCCGATGGGGACCAGCAAGCCGGCCTGGCCGTCGCGAAGAACACGACGGAAGGCGTCCAACTCACTCGCGACGACGGCGGTACCGGCCGCCATGGCCTCGACCAGCACGATCCCGAAGCTCTCACCGCCGAGATTGGGCGCGCAGTAGACGTCCACACTGCGAAGCGCCGACGCTTTCTCCTCGTCACTGACCTGCCCGAGCAGTCGGAGATGCTTGAAGTACTTGCCCGCCTCTTTGCGGAGTTTTTCCTCGTCGCCGCGTCCGACCACGATCACCTCGAGATCAGGATGACGCTCGACCAACTCCGGCAGTGCACCGAGGAGGACGGCCATCCCCTTGCGCGGTTCGTCGTAGCGCCCGAGGAACAGAATGGTTCCACCCTCGCGCGGATAGCCGGGCAACATGTCGGCCTCGGCAAACGCTGCGACATCGACGCCGTTGGGGATCTCGACCGCGTCGGATCCGAGAGACTCGACCTGCCAACGACGCGCCAACTCCGAGACTGCGATCCGGCCGCTGATCTTCTCGAGATACGGAGCCAAGACACCCTGAAACGTGCTCAGCACCAACGACTTCGTGGTCGACGTGTGGAAGGTGGCGACGATCGGGCCTTCCGCGATGCGCAACGCGAGCATGGACAGACTCGGCGCATTGGGTTCGTGGATATGTAGAACGTCGAAGTCACCTTCCGCGATGAACTTGCGGAGGCGGTTGTTCGCCGTCGGGCCGAAAGACAACCGCGCAACAGAACCGTTGTAGGGAATCGCGACGGCTTTACCTGCGGAAACCACAAAATCCGGCAACTCGTCGTCATCGGACGACGGCGCAAGCACACTCACTTTGTGACCACGTTCGATCAGCACCTCGGCCAGATCCACCACGTGCGCCTGGACGCCGCCGGGGACGTCGAAGGAGTACGGGCAGATCATGCCGATTTTCATTCACCCTCCATGCGGGCGAGCCGCGATTCGGAAAGGTCCGAGCGCCACAGCGGTTGAAGCATGTGCCAGTCAGCGGGGTGCGCTGCGATGTTGACCGCGAAACGGTCGGCAAGTGCTTGCGTGGCCGGGCCGACTCCGCCGGATACGTCGATCGGTGGGTCGATCTTGAAACCCCATCCGTCGGGTGTGAACCAGCAGTGGACCGGAAGTAGCGGCGCGCCGGTGTCGATCGCGAGCTTCGCCGGGCCCGCGGGCATCCGAGTAGGTTCGCCGAAGAAGGTGACTGGCACACCCTTCTTCGCCAGATCGCGCTCCCCCAACAGGCACACGATCTTGTTCTCACGCAGATGCTTGGAGAGTTCGACGAACGGTGGATGCTCCCCGCCGCTGAGCGGGAAGATCTCGAAGCCGAGACTCTCGCGATAGTCGACGAACCGTTCGTACAGGGATTCGGGCTTGAGCCGCTCGGCAACGGAGGTCAACCCGCCCCACTGCTGAACGCACCACACGCCGGCCATGTCCCAATTACCGCTGTGAGGCAGCGCCAATACCGCGCCATGACCTGCAGCCATTGCCTTTTCCAGATGCTCCTGGCCCTCGACCAGCGCATGCAGCGCCTTACCTGTCGCGACCAGGTCCATCGACGGAAGACGAAACGCCTCACGCCAATACCGGGCGTACGAGCGCATCGAATCCTTGATCAACTGATCCGGAACTTGCTCCGGCGTCGTGCCCAGAACTCTCGCGAGGTTCTTCCTGAGTTGTTCGGGTCCGCCCTTGCGTACCGCGAAATCCGCTCCGGCGTCGAACAGCTTGACCGCCACCGATTCCGGCAGGCTTCTCACCAGCCGCCAACCCGCGGCGTATCCCAGGTCGGTTGCACGCTCGGCAAAGCTCATTTCTCTGCCTCGCCGTCCGTGTCCGGCGCACCTTCGACCGTCGATGCGGCCGGGGCGATCGGCAGAAGTTCCCGAGCGCCAGGGGAATTGCGCACCGCGAGCACTCGCTGGAAGACCGTCACGATGCTTCCGGCGGCAAGTACCCACATCGCGATGTGGATTGCCCACGGAAGACCCATACCCGTCAGGCCGGATCCGACCAACACGATGATCAATCGGTCCGGGCGCTCGATCCACCCGCCGTCCGCAGTCAGCCCGCTCGCCTCCGCGCGCGCCTTCGCGTACGAGATGACCTGCGAGGTGACGAGGCAGATGAGCGTCGCGACGAGCAGCCACTTGCTGTTCTCGTGGTAGACCGCCCACCAGGCCAGGCCGGCAAAAATCGCGCCGTCGGCGACGCGGTCGCAGGTCGCGTCCAGTACCGCCCCGTACCGCGTTCCGCCGCCGCGAGCACGAGCCATTGCGCCGTCGAGCATGTCGAACATGACGAAGAACCAGATGAACATGGTTCCCCAGAACAGATGTCCGGACGGAAACAGCGTCACCGCACCGGCGACGCTTGCCACCGTGCCGATCACCGTCACCGAGTCCGGCGTCAGACCGGTCTTGACCAGCGCCTTCCCCATAGGTGCCGTCACCTTGGACACCGATGCGCGCCCGAAGAAGCTCAACACCGCAGGAACCCTCCCCGTCGTGAGTTCCGGTTCGGAACTCGTTGCAGCAATGCATCCTGCCATGAAGCCGGATGCGTCAACCTATTGTTGCCAGGCACCGGCGAGTAGTCCCCTGGTCTCCCGCAGCAATTGCGGCATCACCTTGACCCCACCGAGCACGGTGATGAAGTTGGCGTCGCCGCCCCAACGTGGCACTACGTGTTGGTGAAGGTGCTCGGACAGCGAACCGCCCGCAGCGGCACCGAGATTCAGGCCGACGTTGAATCCGTGAGGATTCGACACGCTCTTGATCACCCGCAACGCCTGCTGGGTGAACGCCATCAACTCGGCGCTCTCCTCCGGCGTCAGGTCTTCGAGTGCCGCGACCTTGCGGTACGGAACCACCATCAGGTGCCCCGGGTTGTACGGATACAGGTTCAGAACCGCATAGACATGCTCACCGCGGGCAACGATCAGTCCTTCTTCGTCCGACATCTTCGGAATGTCGATGAACGGTTCACCTGTCGTGCCCGGGGTGTTGGGCGCCTCGGTGATGTACGACATCCGATGCGGCGACCAAATGCGCTGCAAATGGTCAGGGTCACCGACGCCGTGGTCGATCAGCGAACCCGGACCGTCGTCACCGGGGGCGCTCACTGCGCCACGCTTGGCTGCACCAGTTCGGCTGTCGGCGAGGCGTTCTCGCGGCGGCCGATCCACTCGGTGATGATCCGGACGGCGTCGTCGACGGGAATGCCGTTGATCTGCGTGCCGTCACGGAAACGGAAGCTGACCGCGCCGGCCTCCACGTCACGCTCGCCCGCGAGGAGCATGAACGGGACCTTTTGCGTGGTGTGGTTACGGATCTTCTTCTGCATACGGTCGTCACTGAAGTCGACCTCGGCGCGAACACCGGCTGCCTTGAGCTTCTTCGTGACGTCGAACAGGTGATCGGCGAACGCCTCGGCCACCGGGATTCCGACGACCTGCACCGGCGCCAGCCACGCCGGGAACGCGCCCGCGTAGTGCTCGGTCAGGACACCGAAGAACCGCTCGATCGAGCCGAACAGCGCGCGGTGGATCATGACCGGACGAGTCTTGACGCCGTCGTTGCCGGTGTATTCGAGCTCGAACCGCTCGGGCAGGTTGAAGTCGAGCTGGATGGTCGACATCTGCCAGGTGCGGCCGAGTGCGTCCTTGACCTGAACGGAGATCTTGGGACCGTAGAACGCGGCTCCGCCCGGATCCGGCACCAGAGTCAGGCCGGAAGCTTCGCCGACCTCGGCGAGCGTTGCGGTCGCCTCTTCCCAGACGTCGTCGCTACCGACGAACTTGTCCGGGTTTTTGGTGGACAGTTCGAGGTAGAAGTCGTCGAGGCCGTAGTCCTTGAGCAGGTTCAGAACGAACTGCAGGGTGGTGGTCAGCTCGTCGCGCATCTGCTCACGGGTGCAGTAGATGTGAGCGTCGTCCTGGGTCATGCCGCGCACGCGGGTCAGGCCGTGGATGACGCCGGACTTCTCGTAGCGGTAGACCGAGCCGAATTCGAAGAGCCGCAACGGCAATTCACGGTACGAGCGTCCGCGAGCACGGAAGATCAGGTTGTGCATCGGGCAGTTCATCGGCTTGAGGTAGTAGTCCTGGCCCGGCTTGCGCACGGTGCCGTCCTCGTTCAGTTCCTCGTCGACGTGCATCGCCGGGAACATGCCGTCGCGGTACCAGTCGAGGTGACCGGAAACCTCGTACAGATGCCCCTTGGTGATGTGCGGAGTGTTGACGAACTCGTAGCCCGCCTCGATGTGGCGGCTGCGCGAGTAGTTCTCCATCTCGGTGCGGATGATGCCGCCCTTGGGATGGAACACCGGCAGACCCGAACCGAGCTCGTCGGGGAAGCTGAAGAGGTCCAGTTCGGTACCGAGCTTGCGGTGATCACGACGCTCGGCCTCGGCGAGCAGTTCGAGGTATTCGTCCTGAGCCTCGGTGGACTCCCACGCGGTGCCGTAGACACGCTGAAGATCGGCGTTGTCCTGGTTGCCACGCCAGTAGGCGGCGGAGCTTCGGGTCAACTTGAAGGCCGGGATGTGCTTGGTGGTCGGAATGTGCGGGCCGCGGCACAGATCGGACCAGATCTTGTCGCCGGTACGAGGATCGAGATTGTCGTAGATGGTCAGCTCGTTGCCGCCCACCTCCATGATCTCGGGATCGTCGATACCGGACTTGTCGTCGATCAATTCGAGCTTGAACGGCTCGTCGGCCAACTCGACCCGAGCGTCCTCGATCGAATCGACCACTCGACGCGAAAAGCGCTGTGATCCCTTGATGATCTGCTTCATACGCTTTTCGAGCTTGGCCAGATCTTCCGGAGTGAACGGGCGGTCCACCGCGAAGTCGTAGTAGAAGCCGTCCTTGATCGGCGGACCGATGCCGAGCTTCGCGTCGGGGAATTCTTTCTGAACCGCCTGCGCGAGGACGTGGGCCGCGGAGTGCCGGATGACGCTGCGGCCGTCCTCGGTGGATGCTGCCACCGGCTCGACGTCGACATCGACCTCAGGTGTCCACGACAGATCCTTGAGCGTTCCCTCGCCATCGCGGACAACGACGATCACGTCGGGCCCCTTCGTGGGGTATCCGGCTTCGCGCACTGCAGTCCCGGCGGTCGTCCCCGCGGGCACCCGAAGTGGGGCGGCTGAGTGCTCTGGCGCGGGACTGGTCACGGCGATGTGCTCCTAAAGGTATTGCGACAAGTTAGACAGGCGTCGTACCCACTGCGAGCACGCGCACGATCATGTTATCGGCCCTACCGACATGGTGAGACAACCGAGTGAAGGAAACCGGGCCGCGTTCAACTCACAGCGGCGACTCGAGCCACGAGTAGTCCAGGCCCACCCATGTCCCGATCAGGCCGAAAGTGCCGAGCACCCACAAAGTCGCCAAGACGATCACTGTGGTGAACAGAACGCCCAACCCTTTGACGAACAGCGACTGCTTGCCGAACCATTCCATGAACCGGTCGTATCGAGCCTTCGCGAAATGAAGGAGTCGGTGTGCCCACGCGAACTCCGACGCCAGGATGCCGAGGCCGGCGAAAACGATGAGCCAACCGGGCCCGGGGTACGGAATAGCCACGATGCCGGCGGCGAACACGATCGTGCCCACGACTCCGACGCCGATGCGGTACGCAAGATTGAGGGTGGGCCGCGCGGCGATTCCCGCGCGCCACCGCTCCCAGCGGGACTCTGCGTCCTGGAAGACGGACAGGTCTGAATCGTCGACGGAAGAATCGACCTTTTCGGTACTCAAAGCAGTCACCTTTTCGGTCGCGAAATGTCTCTTCGACCAGGCTACCGAAATCGTCGCCCGGCGACCTGCGACGACGGTCTGCATGCCGAAATAACCGTGCCCTCGAACAGCTGTGCCCTCGACCAGCTGTGCTCTCAAACGACTGAAGGCGTCCCCGATGATCGGGAACGCCTTCAGTGTTTTTCTGTGGTCCCGGCTGGGATCGAACCAGCGACCTTCCGCGTGTGAAGCGGACGCTCTCCCACTGAGCCACGGGACCGTAAGTCATCCGAACGCATGCGCTCGAACGAGTTGGAACATTAACACGGCTGCGCGATGAATACGAATCACCAGGTTGGCATTCGTTTTGCTCCAGGCGACCCCGAAATCTACGAATTCGAACTGATTTCAGACCGTATTCATCGCCAAGACGGACAGTTGCAACGCGCGCAACGGGCCGATTCGACTCCGAACACGCCACTGAGCTGGTGATTTGTGTGTATCCGACACGGTCGGCTAATGTTTCCAACGCACCGAGGAGAGCGAGCAGCTCCCCAATCAACACGGTGCGATGCGGACGTGGCGCAGCTGGTAGCGCACAACCTTGCCAAGGTTGGGGTCGCGGGTTCGAATCCCGTCGTCCGCTCGAGAGGTGTGACTCAACCTTTTACGGTGGAGTGGCCGAGTGGTGAGGCAACGGCCTGCAAAGCCGTGCACACGGGTTCGATTCCCGTCTCCACCTCGCGCGATTAGCTCAGCGGGAGAGCGCTTCCCTGACACGGAAGAGGTCACTGGTTCAATCCCAGTATCGCGCACCACGTCAGGCCCTAGGGCCTGATGGTCAAGACCTGCTTGCAGGTCTGATAAGTTAGAAAAGTACTGAGTTCCGGTAACGGAGTTCATTGCTCATGCGGACGTGGCGCAGCTGGTAGCGCACAACCTTGCCAAGGTTGGGGTCGCGGGTTCGAATCCCGTCGTCCGCTCCATTTTTCTCCAGAACCCGCGCGATTAGCTCAGCGGGAGAGCGCTTCCCTGACACGGAAGAGGTCACTGGTTCAATCCCAGTATCGCGCACCATTTGAGAATGCAAGAAGCCGGAACCTCAGGGTTCCGGCTTTTTGCGTTCGAGCGCCGAACACACGGGCCGCAGTACTGACGCAAGCCCCCTCGGGAATCCACGTCAGTACTGCGGTTGATGTAGCTGATCAGATTGTTGTAACTGCTCAGTGAGAGAAGCGGTTCGCTGCCGAAGTCATCGCGCGCAGCGAGGACTCCGTCGACGACTCCGCAATACCCATCGCCCAGCTCCGACGGCCGTCGCACTCGGTGAAGATGAACGTCGCAGTGCGGTGGCCGATCTGGTGCTGATGGAAAGACAGGATCTCGAGCGAGATTCCCGCGTCGTGCAGCATCGACGTCATGGCCGAGATCGCGCCGGTCGAGGTGGCGGACGCTTTCTGGATACGCTCCCCCAGACCGAGAGTCGCTTCGAAGGCCCAACGACCCGGCGCAATCTTCTCGGAGGACCACGCACCCAGACGGATCGGGCCGCTCATAGCCGCATACGTGGACTCGAACTCGGTCCACGACATCGCTGAGCATTCGGCGCGCAAGCCAGCGGGCAGAGATTTGCCGTGACGCGCCGCGAAGGGATCAGCAGCAGAAGAAGAATCAGAAGCGAAAGCGAAGTTGTAAGTCATGATCGTGGTCTTCCTGGAATGAAGTGGAGGACCAACTGGTAGCAAGACGACCCGCAGCGAGGGGTCGGTCCGATTCAGACCCCGCTACGGCGGCTTACTACGAGAATTCGCTTCATGAGAGACGAGGCTAGGCGGCCCGGTTCGAGAATGCAACCCAGACCGCCTCCGCACAGGTCAGACCTGAGCCGCTTTGTGCTCGGCGATGAGGGCGCGATACCACTCGAACGAGGTCTTCGGAGTGCGCTTCTGGGTGTCGAAATCGACGTGCACCAGGCCGAAACGCTCCTTGTATCCCGCAGCCCATTCGAAGTTGTCGAGAAGTGACCACACAAAATAACCGCGGACGTCGACACCGTCGTCCATTGCCGATCGGAGGGCGCGAAGGTGCGCATCGTGGTAGTCGATTCGTGCTTCGTCGTCGACGACGCCTGCGGCATCCGGGGCGTCGTGGAATGAACATCCGCTTTCGGTGATGTAGATCGGCGGCAGTGCGTCACCGAAGCGGGCGTGGAACGTCCGCAAGATCTCGCCCAGCCCCTCGGGAACGATCGGCCAACCGAAATCGGTTGTGGGATAACCGGTAATCGCGACAGGGGCAAAGGGCAGGCCCGGGGGCAGGTCGACTTCGAGCACACCTTCGGTCCCCTGGCCTTCCACCGGAGCAGCAATCATCGTCGGCTCGTAGTAGTTGATCCCGTACCAGTCGAGCGGCGCCCCGATGATTTTCAAGTCCTCGTCGACAGGACCGCTGAGCAGCTGAGCGAATTCGTCGGCCGGGTACTTCCCGACCAGAACCGGGTCGGCGAACATCCAATTGACGACGTGGTCGTAGATGTCGGCAGCCATCACGTCTTCCGGCGAATCCGAAGCGGCACGCACCGGAGCATGGTTCGAGGCGATTCCGATGTTCGTGCATCCGGTTGCCCGAAGCGCTTCGACAGCGAGGCCATGCCCGAGCAGCTGGTAATGTGCGGCTTGGAAAGCCTCGAACCCCAAGGCCAGTCCGGGGGCGTGAACTCCGAGGGCATGCCCGTAAAGCGTGTGCACAACTGGTTCGTTGAGCGGCATCCACATTCCGACCCGATCCGACAGCCGCTCGCCGACGAACTGCGCATACTCCCCCAGCCGATACGAGGTGTCGCGGTTCATCCAGCCGCCCTGCTCCTGCAAGGCAAGGGGCAGATCCCAGTGAAAGAGCGTGACAGCGGCAGTAATTCCCGCCGAACACAGTCGGTCGATCAGGCGGTCGTAGAAGTCGAGCCCCTTCGTATTCACTGCCCCCGATCCGGTGGGCAGAATGCGCGACCACGACAGAGACAGCCGATAAGCGTCGAGCCCGAGCTGATTCATCAGCTCGATGTCCGACTCCCAGCGGTGATAATGATCGGCAGCGACCGTCCCGGTGTCGCCCCCGACGACAACACCGGGACGGTCACAGAACTCGTCCCAGATCGACGGTCCGCGACCGTCTTCGGCCACTGCTCCTTCGATTTGATAGGCCGCAGTGGCGGTTCCCCAGACGAAGGAAGTCGGAAATTCTGGTGTCGGCTGCCGAGTCATGTCGGTCAGTTAATCAAAGAACCGTGCAAAACACGCAGCTTTGTTGGACACTCGACCAGTATCAAGATCCAGTACCGTTCGGCCTAACCGAACGAACGAGACAAAGGCCCTGCTTGATGACGGATAACACCCGCACCCTGACGAGGGCTCGGATCGCCACTTCGGTGGCCTTCGGACTTCAAGGATTTCTGCTCGCCGCCATTCTGACGCAGCTGCCGCAGTACAAGGACTTGTTCGAGCTGAGCGAGACACTGGTTGTGGTTGCGGTTGTCACCGTGTCCGTCATCGCCGGGCTCGGCAGCGTGCTCGCCGAGATGCTGGCCGTGAGAACGTCGAGCAAGATGACCCTGCGAACTGGGCTCGCCGTCATCGCAGTCTTCGGCGGGGCAACCGGAATTGCGCCCAACGCAGCGATGTTCTTCGTCTTCCTGGCGATCTACGGCATCGGACTCGGCATGGTCGACGCGGCCGCCAACATGCAGGCAGTCTCGATCCAACACGCCAAGGGCCGCTTCATCCTCTCCTCGTTCCATGCTTCCTGGAGCGTCGGAGCGATTGTCGGCGCCCTGTTCATCTCTGCTACCGCAGGCCTCGACATTTCGATCCGCGTCACGCAGGTGATCGCGGGAGTTGTTGTCGGACTGATGCTTCTGACCTTCGGCCCGCAACTACTCGATCGGTCCGAGTCTCCGGTTGCCGAGGCAAACATCACGAGCACCGCGAAATTCGCGGTACCCACCCGCGCCTTCGTCCTCCTCGGCGTCGCGATGGCATTGTTCTACGCGGTCGACTTCAGCGTCGGAAACTGGTCGACTCTGTACGTCAAGGACGAACTGCTCGCCGACGCCGGGACCGCTGCCCTTTCCGTGGCGGCGTATCAGATCGCGGCACTTGTCGCACGACTGACCGGGGACTACTGGGTCGGGAAATTCGGTGAGACGACCGTCGTGCGGATCGGCTCTCTCATCGGCGTAGTCGGTATGACAGTTGTCGTCCTCGCGCAATCTCCCGCCGTTGCCATCGCCGGGTTCCTCATCGTCGGGCTCGGGGTACCGGTGATCGCTCCGATCTGCTTCAGCGCTGCCGGCAGGATGGCTCCCCCGGATCAGGTCGATGCGGTGATCGCACGCATCAACCTCTTCAACTACGTCGGCACAGTCGTCGGCGGCGGCATCGTCGGCGCGGTCGCCGCCTTCAGTGACCTTCGAATCGGGTTCCTGATTCCGCTGGCGTTCTGCGCGATCTTGATAGTTCTTGCTCCCGCGTTCGCACCGAAACGAGCCACAACTCCGGTCGCCGAGAACGCCGCTTGAGCATTGCGCCCGAGGAAAGTGGTGTACTTGATCGACCGAATTGTGTGCACGAGAGGCAGAAACTGACGTGACGATCACCGTTGACCGGGCCGGGATCTGGGATTCCGAAGCAATAGCCGACGTGGCAGCGGTGACATTTCCACTGGCGTGTCCGCCGGACGCATCCGACGACGACATCAGTGCCTTCATCGACAACGTTCTCTCGGTCGACAAGTTCTCCGAGTACCTGACCGATCCGACGCGAACCGTTCTCAAGGTCATTCGCGACGGTTCGATCGTCGGCTACGCGATGCTTGTCGACGACGAGCCCTCCGACCCGGACGTCAAAGCTGCTGTGACACTTCGCCCGACAACGGAACTGAGCAAGTTGTACGTGCTTCCGGGTAACCACGGGACCGGCGCGGCAGCATCCTTGATGGACGCGGTTGTCGACCACGCACGACGCAGCGGAAGTGCCGGGATCTGGCTGGGCGTCAATCAGGAGAACCTGCGCGCCCAGAAGTTCTACGCAAAGCACGGTTTCACACAGGTCGGCACGAAGACTTTCCTCGTGGGCGCACAACTCCACCACGATTTCGTGATGGAGCGCCCCGTCAGCTGACAGGCGTGCAGACTAGCCGGCCGCGACCTCGAAACGAGAAAGTGCGAGCAGGCGCGAGGTCGCGCGCAAGTACTTCTTCTTGTACCCACCGGCGAGCATCTCGGGGGTGAAGATCTCGTCGAGGCGTGCGCCGGAAACGGTGACCGGGATGCTCGCGTCGTACAGGCGGTCGGCGAGAACCACGATGCGCAGTGCAACGGACTGATCCGTTGCCGGGTGGACACCGTCGATGAACACGGCCTTCACACCCTCGACCAGCTTGTTGTACCGCGACGGGTGCAGGGTGCTGAGGTGCTTGCACAGCTCGTCGAAGTTGTCGAGCGTGGCGCCGTCGATGGCGTCGGCCCGAGAAACCAACTCCTCCGAGGAGATGGGCTCGGGTGCGGGCGGGAGATCGCGGTGACGGTAGTCGGGGCCGTCGACGCGAATCGTCTCGAAGATCGAGCCGAGCTTCTTGATCTCGCGCAGGAAGTCCTGGGCGGCGAAGCGACCCTCCCCGAGCTGGCCCGGAAGCGTGTTCGACGTCGCGACGATGGACACGCCGCGCGCGGAAAGCTCCGAAAGGAGGCGGGATACGAGCATGGTGTCGCCCGGATCGTCGAGCTCGAACTCGTCGATGCAGAGAACGCTGTGGTCGGCGAGCGCTTCGACCGCCTTGTTGAAGCCGAGAGCGCCGACGACGTGTGTCAGCTCGACGAAGGTTCCGAAAGCCTTCGGCGACGGAACGCTGTGGAAGATCGACGCCAGCAAGTGAGTCTTACCGACACCGAACCCGCCGTCGAGGTACAGGCCGGCGCCGGTCGCCTGGGTCTTCTTGCCGAACAGTCCGCGGCGTCCACCACTACGGATCTTGGTGACGCGCTTGGAGAATTCCTCGGCCTTGGCGACAGCAGCTGCCTGGCTCGGTTCCTTCGGATCAGGAATGTAGGAGGCAAAACTCACCTCGTCGAACATTGCGGGAGGCACCATTTGAGCTACCAGTTGATCGGCGGGTACCACCGGGCTGCGATCGACAAGACGTTCATGCATCCGTCAAGGGTATCTACGTGATGTGATCTCTCATGTGCACCGTATGGATATTGCGACCTACTTCACACCAGGCCACGAAGACGAACTTCGCGGCTTGTACGCCTATCCGGAGAACCTCTCGCAACCCTGGATGCGCGTGAACTTCGTTTCCAGCATCGACGGGTGCGTCTCCGTCGACGGAGTGAGCCATGGACTGGGCACACCGGCCGACAAGTCGGTATTCGGGATCTTGCGCGAACTCTGTGACGTCGTCCTCGTCGGCGCAGGCACAGCGCGAGCCGAGAACTACGGGGGTGTGCAGGTCTCGGACGAAGCCCGGGCGCGACGAAAGGCGAGCGGCCTCGCTCCGGTCCCACCGATCCTCGTCGTCTCGGCGCACGCGTCGATCGACCCCGAAAGCCGACTCCTTCGCGATACCGAAGTTCCACCGATCCTTGTTGTCGGTCGCGACGCGGACTCCGCGGCAATTTCGGCGCTGAGATCTGCCGGAGCGCAGGTGGAGGTGACGGACTCACCGAACGTCACCAGCGGCGACATCGACAGGGCCTTGTCGGCTCGCAAGCTCCGTCGCGTGCTGTGCGAGGGCGGACCGTCACTTTTCGGGCAGTTGATCGAGGACAATGCCGTCGACGAACTCTGCATCACCACGTCACCTCAACTGGTGGGGAGCAAAGTCGGCCGAATCTCACTCTCCCCCAACGCAATGCCCACCGCCATGCGTCCCGCGCACATTCTCGGTGATACGGACGGCACGATCCTCACTCGATGGGTTCGTCAGCAGCCACTTCGGTGAACCTGGCACTCTGGTCGGCATGCGCAGAGTTGCTTTGATGGCCGTCGTCCTCGCGACGTGTTGTGCGTGCGGCGCCGGTCCGTCGCTTCGGCCCGCCGTCGCGGTCGAAGGCCGCACCGACGGCAGCCCTGCCCAGAGCGAGGGACCGTCGCCCGATGCGCCGCCGGTCGACCCTGGCGTCCCGACCGATGACATACCGTGGCGAGACTGCACCGGCACGTCACTCGCCGACCAGGCTCTCGCGGCGTCGAGCGCCGGCGTCATTCTCGAATGCGCGGAATTCAATGCCCCCATCGACGTGACCGGCGCCATCGACGGCAACTTCACTGCCGGCTTGACCCGCGCTCGGACCTCGTCGACGCCTGCCGACGCGTATCCGATCGTGTTCACATCGGGCACCGATCGTTCGTCGGGAAACTCTCTGGCCATGCTCGCCGCATCCGGCTTGAACACGGTTCTCGCCGAACATCCCGTGGTTGCCCTCGATCGACGCGGAATCGACAGGTCCACAGCAATCGACTGCATGACGCCGGAAATTCGGCGTGGCCTTCACGATCTGGGCCAGTTCGACGCGGATTCCACCGGTGACGCCGCCGACGCGGTCGCCGCTCTCGGTCACGACGCCACCATTGCCTGCACGGACTACCTCGACCCTCAAGAACTGAAGTTCGGCGCCGACTCCGCAGCCGAGGACATCGACGCTCTACGTACACGGTGGGGCGTCGAGACCATCGCTCTGTGGTCTGCAGGGTCCGGCTCGGACATCGCGCTGAGCTATGCGGCAGCCCACCCGAACAACCTCGCGAGATTGATCCTCGATTCTCCCGCTCCGGTGGCCACCGACGCTGCGACCGAGGCCGAAAGCCGCGTGCAGGGCGAGGAAGCGGCATTGGCGGCATTCGCTCAGCGATGTGTGGCGCTGGGGTGCTCGCTCGGACCTGATCCGAAGAAATCGGTCACGGACTTGATGGAGCGCGCTCGAGCCGATGAATTCCAGCCGCTGTCCGCCGCTGCGGTGTCGAACGCGATTTCGGCGAGCCTGTGGACTGCCGGAACCAACCGTGAGCAGGAGACCCGCTCACTGTCCGACGCTCTGTCCGCGCTCGGTACCGGCAACGCTTCACCGATTCGAGAGCGCGCCGCCCGGGCGGAGAACGAGGTGGACGGCGACGGCCAGTTCATCGGACGATGCACCGACGGCATGCAATGGCCGGGCATCGGGCGTGCGCGCGAGCTTGCGAACACGTGGGGCACCAACTATCCGGTGTTCGGGCAAGAAGCCGCGCTCGGGTTGCTGGCGTGCGCCAGCTGGCCGTCGACCGCCAACTCTCCCCTGCCGAATCAGTTGAAGCCCCCAGTCCTCGTGCTGAGCGGTCAGGGTGACCCGGCCGTCGGGAACTCCGGACTCTCGACCGTCACCGGCGTCGTGACCAATGCAGGATCGCGCTTCGCAACTCTGGACTGGCAAGGTGCGGGTCACCCCGCGGCACAATCCACCTGCGCTCAACAGGCGATGCGCCTCTACCTCAGCGACGCCTCCCTGCCCAGTAACGGAAGCGTGTGCCCGGCCTGACTCGGGCGCTCGTCCACCACGACCGAAAAGGGGTGCATCCCCCGATCACACCCTGCTCCGGTGTACCGTGCCGAAGTGTTCCTTCGACAGCTCGAGCCGCGTACCGGGCGGACAACCCAACAAGTCGTCAACTTCGTTTTGTGGCCGATCGCCGTGATGACAGTGCTCAATCGTGTCATCGTCACAGCAGTCAACGGCGCCATCACCGATGACTTCCGACCGGTCTACAACGCCGCGCTGGCGTTCTGGAACGGGCGCGACGTCTACACCGCAGATTTCAACTCCGTAGACCCCCATTACCTGTACCCACCATCGGGTTCCTTGTTGATGGCCCCCCTGGCGATCCTCGATCCCGAGCGCTCACGGTGGCTGTTCATCGGTGTCAATGCCGTCGCCATTCTCGTGGCTCTCTACCTGCTGTTGCGCTTGTTCGACCTGACGATCAGTTCCATCGCGGCGCCGATTCTGGTGCTCGGCGCGTTCATGTCGGAGACTGTCACCAACACGTTGGTGTTCACCAACATCAACGGCCTCGTCCTGCTCGGCGAAGTTGCCTTCCTCCTGTTGCTGATGCGCAAGAAGGATCTGTGGGCCGGCGCCGCGATCGGTCTCACCATCGCAGTGAAACCCACTCTCGCGCCGCTGCTCCTGCTGCCACTCGTTCGCGGTCAGTGGAAGGTGTTCGTCACCGCCCTGGGCATCCCGTTCATTCTCACGGTCGTGGCATGGCCGCTGGCGTCGGATCCGATGGACTTCGTCCGCCGCACCGTGCCGTACCTGCTCGAATCTCGTGACTACTTCAACAGTTCGATTGTCGGAAACGGCGCTTACTTCGGTCTGCCCGAATGGTTGATCCTGCTCTTGCGCGTCGTGTTGGCCGCCATGGTCGTCGTCTCTCTGTGGCTTCTGTACCGCTACTACCGCAACGACGAACTCTTCTTCCTCACCACCGCGACCGGTGTGATCATGACCGCGTCGTTCCTGCTGCCCTCGCTCGGCCAGATGTACTACTCGATGATGCTGCTCCCGCTCCTGATGTCCGTGGTACTCAAGAACTCGGTCATGCGGAACTGGCCGGCGTGGCTTGCGGTCTACGGCTTCATGACGTTCGACAGCTGGTGGTCGAACCGCTGGCCGACCTTCGGCCGGGCGGCCGAATACACCAAGAGCACCCTCGGCTGGAGCCTTCTGCTGATCGTGATCTTCTGTGTCCTCGGATACCGGTATCTGGTCGCGCGTCGAGAGGGCCGCTTGGATCGGGGAATCGATCCCGCGTACCTCCTCGATCCCCCACTCGATACCGTCTCACCTGCCGACGAAGCCGAAACGGCGACAAAGCATTAGCGTGGAGGCATGAGTTCTTCACACGATGGCATCGACAGCACACCTGAGGTCACGTACACCGAGAGCGAGTGGCGCGAAAAACTGACGCCGGAGGAGTTCGCCGTCCTGCGCCAAGCCGGCACCGAACGCCCCTTCGTCGGCGAGTACACCGACACCACCACGGAAGGTGTCTACTCCTGCCGGGCCTGCGGAGCCGAACTGTTCCGCAGCACCGAGAAGTTCGAATCGCACTGCGGGTGGCCGTCCTTCTTCGATCCGGCGGATTCGGATGCCGTGATCCTGAAGGAAGACAGCTCACTCGGGATGCGCCGCGTCGAGGTCATCTGCAAGAAGTGCCACAGCCACCTCGGTCACGTCTTCGAGGGTGAGGGGTACCCGACGCCGACCGATCAGCGGTACTGCATCAACTCGATCTCGCTGGTTCTCAAGCCCGCTCGGTAGCCAGGTCGTGGGCTACCCCGTGTCACTGGTAGCCCACGATCCGAGACTTTCAATTCAGAAGTCCCAGTTCAGGGCAGTCGGGCTCAGACCAGCCGCATTCAGGTCCTCGTTGCGAGCGACAAGTCCGTCTTTGACGGAACCGATCCCGCCACCGATCGCGCCGGAAGTGATGTCAGTCAACGAGGCGTCGCCGCCCGTGACTTCCTTCGTCACGATCGCAGCGGACGCTCCCGACACCGCGTCGTCGAAGGCGCCCCGCGCGATCTCCTGCACTCTCGAACCGGTCGGGAGCGGGTTCGGGTCAGGGCCGACACGATCCGGCGTCGTCTTCAACCCTCCGTTCGCAAGTCCCTTGATGAAACCGTCGCGCCCCTCGGTCACGACCTTGCCACCGTCGATCGACTGGCGATGATCCATCGTCATCTGCCCGAGTTGAATGGCGAGGCCGGAGAAGACGGCAGCGGCAGCTTCCACTGCCGCAGCCTCGATCACTCGTATCAACAATTGCTGCAACAACATTCGGACAGTGAGGGTTGTTGCTACCTCAGCCGCCACGACCCCGGCGGTACTGACACCCAGTGTCGGGACAGCAGCCGCCACCATGGCGGCAATCTCGAGCGCCAGTGCGCCCAGCGCCGCGAGGATCGACAGTTTGGTGTACTCGATGTCCGTGCCGGTATCGGTGCATGACTGACCCAGTTCGGCCGCGGCAGAGGACAACCGCTCGAAGACCTCCGCAACTCCCCCGGCCTCCGACCAATACCGAGACAACGAGTCGCCGGCTCGACCGTCGATCGATGCCAGTACTGCCTGCAATCCGTAACCACCGGCAGCGGCCGAAGCCTCGATCCGATCAGCCGCGCCTGACCAGGCATCACCCAACCTCCACAGTGCCGTTTCGTCTCCTTGCGGCCAGTCACTGCCCACCGCGACCGACGCAACCGCCTGTAACCAGCCGGGAATCTCGAGTCCCATCAGAGCCCACCCGCCATGTCGTCGGCAAGCGAGGTGTCGATCGATTCGAAACGATCGGTGATCTCGATCAGCGTGGCGGTCAATTCGCGCAGCGCGCCCGCGACCAGCGTCACCCCACCGACCGCTGACTCAGCACCGGGAACATATGCGCCTGAGAATGCGGATCCGAACTGGTCGCCGCCCCAGCAACCCTCTTCGGCGGCGACCACTGCGTCGAGAGCGCTCCGCGCCTCGTCCAGATCGGCAGCCACCACCGCGAAGGCTGGTGCAGCACTTTTCATCGCGGCCACATTCACGCCCAGTTCAGACATTGCCGGAGCTCCTCAGAACGGTGCGGTTCCAGTTCTCGTCGCAGGAAGCCGGTGTGGAGCTCGGACGAGGTTCGAGAATCTCGCGCAATCCGAGCACGCCCGGAACCAGGTCCGGCAAGTCGATTCCGGCCGCCTCCGTGAGCGGCTTCGTCATCTCGGCAAGCTGTCGGTGTATGTCTTCTGCCGCAGACGCGGCCGTAGCCAGGATCAGATTCCCCAACGCTGCCGGCGAATGCTTGGCGTAAGAACTCCCCGAGAGATCGACTCCCACCACCGCCCCCGAGGCGTCGACGACGATTTCCACGCTGCCGTCACTCGAACGCGCGCTCGCCGTCGCTCGAGCGATCCTCTCCTGCAAGTCCGCCAGCGATCGAGTCCGCTCCAACAGAACGTGCTGCATCGAATCGATCTGGGCCCGAAGTACTTCGACTTGCCCCCGCATCGAACCAACATCCGCTGCACTCACGATGGCCCCCACCTCCGATAGATCGTGACACCTGATTCAGGCGCTCACGAGGTTCGACGCGAGAGGTGGCCGATCGGTTCCGTCAGCGTGAACGAAGCACGGGCGGATCGAACGCCTTGACCGGCGGCAGGGCCCCGTCGAATTTCTCGATCTGCACCAGAACGTGCTGGCCGGTGCACCCGTGCGAGAGTGACGACGTACCGATGTCCGGTGTCAGAACGTTGGGATTGCCGTGCACACACAGAGAGTCGGGATCGGCAGGATCGAGCGGGTCGTACCAGGCACCGGTGGAAAGTTGGACGACGTCGCTCCGCAAGTCCGAGTCGACGATCACACCAGCAAGGCACGCTCCGCGTTCGTTGAACACCCGCACCACGTCTCCTGCCGAGACGCCGCGCGCGGCCGCTGCATCGGGGTGCATACGAATCGGCTCGCGTCCCTGAATCTTCGACGCCTGGCTCGCAGCGCCGTGATCGAGTTGGCTGTGCAGACGCGTCTTGGGCTGATTGGCGATCAAGTGAAGCGGGAATTGCGAGGCTCGCGGTCCACCCAGCCACTCGTCGGGCTCGTACCAGCGCGGATGGCCGGCGCAGTCGTCGTAGCCGAAGGACTCGATGGTCTCGGAGAAGATCTCGATCTTCCCACTCGGAGTCGAGAGCGGATGTTTCTCGGGATTCTCACGGAAGTCACCGAAGAGCACGAGGTTGTCTTCGGTTCGCATCCGGTAGTGCCCTTCTGCCCAGAAGTCCTCGAACGTCGGTGTGTTGCCGCCGTCTGCATCGACGAACGGCCGCCATTGACCGTAGAGATGCTCGATCCACTCCTGTGAGGATCGCCCCTCGGTGAACTGTTCCCCGAATCCGAGCGCAGAAGCGAGAGCGGCAAACGTGTCGTAGTCGTCACGCGAGTTCTCGAAAGGTGGAACGACCTGCTGCATCGCGACCAGAAGCGGGTCGTTTCGAGTGCAGCTCAGGTCATTTCGTTCGAGCGAGGTGGTCGACGGGACAACGATGTCGGCGTTGCGGGCCATCGGCGTCCAGTACGGATCGTGAACGACGATCGTGTCCGGACGCGCAAATGCCCGTCGCAGCCTCGGGAGATCCTGATGGTGGTGAAACGGATTGCCACCGGCCCAGTAGACCAACCGGATGTCGGGATAGGTCAAGCGTCGGCCGTCGTAATCGAACTCCTCCCCGGGCGAAAGCAGCAGGTCGGAAATCGCGGCTACCGGAATGAAATCCGACACCGGATTCACACCTTGCGAGAAGGTCGGCAAGGGATACGGCACCGGAGCCAGACCCGGCTCGTTCATCGAACCGTAGCCGTGCCCGAAACCTCCACCCGGAAGCCCGAATTGGCCGAGCATCGCTGCGAGTGTCACGCCCATCCACGGCGCCTGTTCACCGTGTTTGATGCGTTGCAACGACCACGTGACGGTCATCAGCGTCCGGCCAGACGCCATTCTCCGAGCCAGGTCGGTGATGAACTCCGCCGACACACCGGAGATCTTCTGCGCCCAGCGCGGATCCTTCGGTACACCGTCGGAACGTCCGAGCAGGTAATCCTCGAAGCGTTCGTAACCGACGCAGAAACGGCCCAGGAAATCGCGATCGTGCAGGTCCTCCGACGCCAGGACAAACGCCAGGGCAAGCATGATTGCAACGTCGGTTCCCGGAACGGGTGCGATCCACTCGCAGTCACCCTCGACGTCGTCACGCAACGGACTGAAGGAGACGATCTTTCCGCCGCGGGCACGAAACGCGTCGAGCGCCCCGCGCGTCGGATGATCACTCGTACCACCGGCATTGACTCCGGTGTTCTTGATCGGCACTCCCCCGAACGAGACGAGGAGATCGGAGTGCTTCGCGATGACGTCCCACGACGTGGAGCGCGCGAACAACTTCCAGTGCGTTCCGACCACACGCGGCATGATGACGCCGGTGGCACCGAGCGAGTAGCTGTGAACTGACTTGGTGTATCCACCCAGCTGATTCAGAAATCGGTGAACTTGGCTCTGCGCGTGATGGAATCGGCCGGCGCTGGCCCAGCCGTACGAGCCGCCGAAGATCGCGTTGTTTCCGTGCGCGTCGACCACGCGACGCAGTTCACGCGAGAGGAGTTCGGTCAGTTCGTCCCAGGAGACCGAGACGAATTCGTCGGCTCCACGTCGGTCGCTGGGACCCGGCCCGTTCTCGAGCCAACCCCGACGCACCGCCGGACCCGAAACACGAGCCCGACTGCGCACCGAACCGGCGAGGTTCCCGAGCATCGGCGAAGGATTCGCATCACCCTCGTACGGATGCACGGCGGTCACCTCGCCGGCGACCGATTCGGCGGTGAACATTCCCCAATGGGACATGTGTTGACGACGCCGGTTCGGTGCAGTTGTCACAGGAACTACTTTCGAAGCAGATCAGGGAAGGGAAAGGACCAGCTTCTCGATGTCCACGCGCGGGCCGGTGAAGAACGGCACCTCTTCGCGAACGTGCAAGCGAGCTTCGGTGGCACGTAGATCGCGCATCAGATCGACGATACGAATGAGCTCGGGTGCTTCGAACGCGAGAATCCATTCGTAGTCCCCCAGGGCGAAGGCCGGGACCGTGTTGGCGCGAACGTCCTTGTACGAACGAGCAGCCATACCGTGATCGGCGAGCATCTTGCGACGCTCCTCGTCGGGGAGCAGGTACCACTCGTACGAGCGGACGAACGGGTAGACGCAGATGTAGTCGCCCGGATCCTCACCCGCGATGAACGAGGGCACGTGGCTCTTGTTGAACTCCGCGGGGCGGTGCACCGCCGAGTTGCTCCAGATGGGAGCACTGGCCTGTCCGAGGACGGTGGTGCGACGGAAATCCGCGTACGCGGCCTGCAGTTCCTCGATGGTGGCCGCGTGGGTCCAGATCATGAAGTCCGCGTCGGCGCGCAGGCCGGCGACGTCGTAGATCCCGCGAACCACGACGCCCTTGTCTTCGAGACCCTCGAAGAACAAGCGGGCGTCCTTGACCGCAGCTTCCCGATCATCGCCCAGCACACCGGGTTCCACCTGGAACACGGAGAACATGAGGTAACGGATTTCAGAGTTCAGTTTGTCGAAATCAAGGCGTGCCATGGGTCTATCGTGCCACTCGCTCGAATATCCGTGTAGCCGCCGTCGTGCCGACTGCGACACACGCCGGAACCCCGACGCCGTGCAGCCACGACCCGGCCAGGGCGAGGCCGTCGAACTGCGTCATCCCGGACTCGATTTCAGCCACGATTTTCGTGTGACCTGGGGCGTATTGGGGAAGACCTCCGTGCCACCGCTGTACGAAGGTCGCGCCTGGCTCCTCGGTGATTCCGGTCACGGTCTCGAGATCGGCGCGCGCGAAGTCGATCAACTCACCATCCGGCCGGTCGACGATCTCCGATGCACCGAATCGACCGAACGACACCCGAACGAGGTGCTCACCGCGATCAGCGAGGTGTGTCCACTTTCGGCTCGACAGCGTGAACGCCTTGGCGGTCAGGTCGGCGTCGGTGGCTACCAGGATCCCTGAATTCTGTGGAAGTTCGACCTGCCCGGACAACCGGAGCGCCACCACCGCGGACGACGCCAGTTCGATCCGAGCGACGGTACTCGCAACATCCGCATCGACTCCGGCCAACAGCGCCGCTGCGCGCGGCGCCGGGACGGCCAGAATCACCGCGTCGACGCTTCCGAGCGGATCGACGTTCCAACCAGCCCCGTCGCTGCGCAACCCAGAAGCCTCGCCGCGGACGAAGGTCGCGTCGGCGGCCTGCTGCAGCGCATCGAGCAGGATGCCGTACCCGTCTCTGAGCGCTCCGAACACCGGCCCCGGTGCAGGCGTCGGCAATGCGGCTGCGACTGCATCCGTGAGGCTCCGAGAGCCCGCATCGAGGGCCGCAGCGAGTGTCGGCAAAGCTGCACGCACGCCGATGGTCTCCGCCAGCCCCGAGTACACCCCGCCCAGAAGCGGATCCACCGATCGGCTGACCACCTGATCACCGAATCGCTGCGAAACCAGTTCGGCAACACTGCAATCGGAACCGCGGGTCCACTCCAGCGGGACGCCGGCCTCGGCGGCGATGCGCGCCAGGGTCTGCTCGTCGACAAGATCTCGAACCGACTCCGCCGAAGCCGGGATTCCCATCAGGGTTCCGGTGGGCAACCGGTTCAGTGAGCCCTGAGACCAGATCAACGGGCTCAGCCCCGCAGGGTAGACGATCTGATCGGTCAGTCCCAGCTCGGCGAGAAGCGCAGGAACTTCCGGCCGACGGGCGATGAAAGCCTCGGCACCGATGTCGATCGGGCCACCGCCCAGATCAATCGTTCGCAGCTTCCCGCCCAGTCGCGGTGAGTCGTCGACGATCGTGATGTCGGCTTCGGAGCCCAGACTGCGCCGAAGCCGGTACGCGGCAACCAGACCGGAGATTCCTCCTCCGATCACCGCGACCGACGGCCGAGTCGTTGTCACAGCGAGTGCACCAGCTCCACCGCCGAGGTGATCGCCGTGGGATCGGTGTCGGGAAGAACTCCGTGGCCGAGGTTGAAGATGTGGCCGATGGCACCGGCCTCGATCGCGCGGTCCCCTTCGGCGGCGATCCGGCGCACCTCACGATCGATCACCTCGGGGCCCGCGAACAGTACGGCGGGATCGAGATTGCCCTGCAGCGCCTTACCCGGACCGACACGACCAGCCGCGACGTCGAGCGGAATCCGCCAGTCGACACCCACGACGTCGGCGCCTGCCTCCCCCATCGCGCCGAGAAGTTCACCGGTGCCGACACCGAAGTGGATACGCGGGACGCCGGCAGCGGCAACCTCGGCGAACACTCGCTCGGAATGCGGCAGGACAAATTCCCGATAATCGGCCAGCGAGAGCGCGCCGGCCCACGAGTCGAACAGCTGGACCGCGTCGACGCCCGCCTTGAGCTGCGCCTGCAGGAAGCAGATCGTGGTGTCGGCCAAACTTCCGAGCAACGCGTGCCAGGTCTTCGGATCGGAGTGCATGAGCGCTTTGGTCTTCTCGTGGTTCCGGCTCGGACCACCTTCGACCAGATACGACGCCAGAGTGAACGGCGCTCCGGCAAAGCCGATCAGCGGCGTGGAGCCCAACTCGGTGGTGAGAAGCCGAACGGCCTGCGCGATTGCGCCTACCTCTTCGGGAACCAGTCGCGGGAGTGCTGCAACGTCGGCGATGGAGCGAATCGGATTGGCGACCACCGGTCCGACGCCGGCAACGATGTCGAGATCAATTCCCGCGGCTTTGAGTGGAACGACGATGTCCGAGAACAGGATTGCCGCGTCCACGTCGTGACGGCGCACCGGCTGCATCGTGATCTCACAGACCAGCGCCGGATCGAAACAAGATTCCAACATGCCGATCCCGGCGCGGATCTCGCGGTACTCCGGCAACGAACGCCCGGCCTGACGCATGAACCACACCGGCCGTCGACTCGGAGTGCGTCCGGTCGCCGCGGCAAGCAACGGTGCGTCGGGCAAGACTCGCCGAGCGCTGTATTCCGCCGACCCGGTAATGCCTGAATTCATGTTGTCCAACCCGCTCATCAGTCCTCGCGCTCTCCGCCAACGTGTGTCTTCGATCGACTCAATGCTGCCACGTCCCACACTCGGGATCGGACACCCGAGCGGTTCGTGAGCGGCCACACACCCGAGCCACACTCGGTCGGCGCGCCTCCACCTCCCCGCCCGCATCCCCGACTAACGTCCTGACCTGTGACGACATCCGGATCGACAGCCGACCCGGCCGAGTTCCGTGCCGCCGTGGAGGCGATGACCGCTGCGCGGGTTCGGCCCGAGATAGAGGTCGGTCCCATCCGCCCGCCGCAGCGCCTCGCTCCGTACAGCCACGCGGTGGGGGCCGAGGTTCTCCACCCGGACTCCGACGTCGTGGCCGAGCAGTCCGAAGGTGACGCTTTCGGCCGCCTGATCCTGTTGTTCGATCCGGACGGCGACGAGGCGTGGAACGGCACCATGCGGTTGGTGGCGTACATCCAGGCCGATCTCGACGAAGCCGTCGCCGCGGATCCACTACTTCCCGAAGTAGCCTGGAGTTGGCTGGTGGACGCTTTGGAGGCCGGACCGGAACCTTTTGTGGCCCTGGGCGGTACGGTCACAGCTACAACTTCCGTGCGGTACGGCGACATCGCCGGGCCTCCGCGAGCCCATCAACTGGAGTTGCGAGCGTCCTGGACTGCAACTTCGTCCGAATTGGCTCACCACGTCGAGGCTTTCTGCGAGGTTCTCGCGTACGCGGCGGGGCTTCCGCCTGCCGGGATAACCACGCTGTCGCGGCAGAACGACTGACTCTTTCACTCGTTTGAGCATTCCCCCGGAAAAATACTAGAACCTGTTCTAGAATGAGTCATGCAACGTCTCAGCGGACTCGACGCGACCTTCCTCTACTTGGAAACACCGACCCAGCTATTGCACGTTTGTGGACTTGTCCTGCTCGACCCCACGACCATCCCGGGCGGCTACGACTACCGGAAGCTGCTTCGCGAGTTGGACTCGCGAATGGCCACCATGCCGACCTTCCGGCGCAAACTCAAAGATTCCCGTCTCAATCTCGACTACCCCGTGTGGGTCGACGATCACGATTTCGACATCGAGCGGCACTGCCATCGGACCGCGGTACCTGCTCCCGGCACACACGCGGAACTGGCAGAGCTCGCCGGACACATCGCGAGCCAACCGCTGGATCGTTCCCGACCGCTGTGGGAGATGTGGGTCATCGAGGGACTTGCCGACGGACAGATCGCCGTCATGTCGAAGATCCATCACAGCGCTGCCGACGGTGTCACCGGCGCGAACATCCTGGCTCAGCTGTGCAGTCTCGAACCGGATTCACCGGCGCTCGTGGATCCCACCGCACAGGGTGCGGGCGACGCGGGAACGCTGGACATCGCCATCGGCGGACTCATGGCCGTCATCGCCCGACCCGCAAGAATTGCCCGTCTGGTCCCCGGCGGAATCGCCATGCTCCCGAAGTGGGTGACGCGTGCGCGAAAGGGTGAAGCGATGCCTGCTCCGTTCACCGCGCCGCGGACCTCGTTCAACGGCGCGATCACCGGTCACCGCAACGTCGCGTTCAGCCAACTCGATCTCGCGAAGGTCAAAGCCGTCAAGGACCGTCACGGCGTCAAGGTCAACGACGTGGTTCTCGCGCTCTGCGCCGGGGCACTGCGTAAGTATCTGGAGGACCGGGACGAGCTGCCGGAGGACTCCCTCGTCGCCATGGTGCCGGTGTCGGTCCACGGCAAATCCGATCGTCCGGGCACGAACCAGATCTCGGGCATGTTCACGCAACTCGGCACCCAGATCGCCGATCCGGTCGAACGCCTGCACGCGATCAGCGATTACAACGCCACCTCGAAGAACCACAACGAGGCTCTGGGCGCGAACATGCTCCAGGACTGGTCGCAGTTCGCTTCGCCGGCGGTGTTCGGCGCCGCCATGCGCGTGTACTCGTCGCTCAAACTCGCCGAGCGTCACCCCGTCGTGTCCAACCTGGTCGTGTCGAATGTGCCTGGACCGCCGGTCCCGCTCTACTTCCTCGGTGCCCAGATCAAGGGAATGTTCCCGCTCGGCCCGATCTTTCACGGAGCAGGTCTCAACGTGACGGTGATGTCTCTCGACGGAAAACTCGACGTCGGCATCGTCAGTTGCTCCGATCTGGCACCCGAATTGGACCAGCTCGCGCAAGGTTTCGGAGCCGCACTCGACGAACTGTTCGACGCTGAGGTGACAACCCCGGCCCCGACTGCGACGTAGAGTCAGTGACCATGTCCGAAGTCACCGATGATGCAACCGAGCCCACCTCCGACGTAGTTCCGCTGCTCGTTCCGCGTGACGGAGTTCCGGACGTCATCACCACTGCCGCCGGTGTCGCCGACGCCGCGGCCGCGCTGGCCTCCGGCCACGGCCCGCTCGCCGTGGACGCCGAGCGCGCATCCGGATTCCGCTATTCGGCACGGGCGTACCTGATCCAGCTTCGACGCGAAGGAGCAGGATCGTTCCTGCTCGACCCGATTCCGACAGCGCAAGACCTGCAGCCGTTGGCCGAGGTGATCAACCCGTTGCAATGGGTGCTGCACTCTGCCGATCAGGATCTCCCCGGCCTCGCCGAACTGGGCCTGACGCCGGCCGAGCTGTTCGACACCGAACTGGCCGGACGACTGGCCGGGTTCGAGCGAGTCGGACTCGCCGCGATCGTGGAACGAACCCTGCGAGTGGAACTTCGCAAGGGTCACGGGGCTGCGGACTGGTCGACACGTCCGCTGCCGGACGCCTGGTTGAACTACGCCGCCCTCGACGTCGAAGTGCTTCTCGAACTGCGCGACGCAATGGAAGCCGAACTCGAATCCCAAGGCAAGCTCGAGTGGGCGAAGGAAGAGTTCGAGTACATCCGTCTGGCCGGCCCGCCCAAGCCCAAACCGGACCGCTGGCGTCGTACGTCGCACATCACCTCACTCAAGACCACCCGTCAGTTGGCGGCGGTACGGGCGCTGTGGCAGGCGCGCGAGGATCTCGCACGCAAGCGCGACGTGTCTCCGAGTCGGGTTCTTCCTGACTCCGCGATCATCGATGCCGCTCTCAAAGATCCTCGGTCGCTGGATGCGCTCCGCTCGCTTCCCGTCTTCGGCGGACCACGTCAACGCCGGTATTCGCGTATTTGGATGGACGCACTGGAAGCCGCGCGCAGGCTCCCCGACAGCGAGCTTCCGCCGAAAACCCCGCCCATCGTCGGGCCGCCCGCTGCCGGCCGCTGGGCCCGCCAGGATCCAGCGGCGGCTGATCGGTTGACCGCGGCGCGCGCAGCACTGTCGGACCTGAGCAAAGAGGTTTCGGTGCCCGTGGAGAATCTGCTCCAACCCGACCTGGTCAGGCGCCTGTGCTGGGACTGGAAACTGGAACCCGACTCGGACATCGCCGAAGTCGAGAGTGCGATCGAGACCAAGCTCACTTCCGGTGGCGCACGTGGCTGGCAACGCACTTTGACCGTTCCCGTCCTCGCCGAGGCACTGAACTCCGTGGTCCCGGCCGAGCCCGAAGTGGAAGAGCCGGAATCCTGACCTGACCCCGGTGTGAGGTTGGAGCAATTCGGCACGTTAAGTTACCGGTCAGTAATGGGCAGTAGTACGCTCGATACGAGGCCGGACGCCTGGCCGTGATCGCCGAACCAACGTCTCACCGCCCTTCGGTGCGGTGGGCAGCTCCATCAGGAGGAATTCGCGTGGCTCCATCCACAAACAACCAACGCAACGTCGTCTTCGTCGACGGCATTCGCACCCCGTTCGGCAAGGCCGGCCCGAAAGGCATGTACGCCGACACGCGCGCAGACGATCTCGTCGTCAAGGCGATTCGTGAGCTGCTTCGCCGCAACCCGCAGCTCGATCCCGCACGGATCGACGAAGTTGCCGTCGCAGCCACCACGCAGACCGGTGACCAGGGCCTGACCATCGGCCGCACCGCTGCGATCCTCGCCGGTCTCCCCGAAACCGTTCCCGGATTCGCCATCGACCGCATGTGTGCCGGCGCGATGACCGCCGTCACCACCACCGCGTCGGGCATCGGCTTCGGCCAGTACGACGTCGTGATCGCCGGTGGCGTCGAGCACATGGGTCACCACCCGATGGGTGAGGGCGCAGACCCCAACCCGCGTTTCCTCGCCGACCGCCTGGTCGACCCGAGCGCCCTCGTGATGGGTAACACCGCCGAGAACCTGCACGACCGGTTCCCGACCATCACCAAGGACCGCACGGACGCCTACGCCGTCAACAGCCAGAACAAGTACGACGCTGCCAAGAAGGCCGGCTTCATCGCCGACACCCTGGTCCCCGTCGCCACCCGCAGTTCCGCGGGCTGGGGTCTGGCCACCGAAGACGAGCCGCCGCGCCCCGGAACCACCGTCGAAGATCTCGCGAAGCTCAAGACGCCGTTCCGCCCGGCCGGACGCATCACCGCCGGTAACGCCGCCGGACTCAACGACGGTGCCACCGCAGCACTGCTCGCCGGTGAGGACACCGCAGCCGAGCTCGGCCTGCCGGTCGGCATGCGCATGGTGGGCTTCGCCTACCAGGGCGTCGACCCCGCCGTCATGGGCATCGGCCCGGTTCCCGCCACCGAGAAGCTGCTGGCACGCACCGGCCTCAAGATCGAGGACATCGGACTCTTCGAGATCAACGAGGCGTTCGCCGTTCAGGTCCTCGCGTTCCTCGAGCACTACGGAATCGCCGACGACGACCCGCGCGTCAACCAGTGGGGCGGCGCCATCGCGTGTGGCCACCCCCTCGCTTCCTCGGGCGTTCGCCTGATGACGCAGCTCTCCCGCCAGTTCGCGACGCGTCCCGACGTGCGCTACGGCTTGACCACCATGTGCATCGGCCTCGGCATGGGCGGCACCGTCATCTGGGAGAACCCGAACCACGCTGACTACCAGGCAGGAGTTAACTAAATGTCTGATATTGCAACAGCATTCGCCGACGAGGTCGTGACGAACGCCTACACGAAGATCATCTCGGTCCCCGGCATCGAGGGCCCGTTTGCACTGATCACCCTCGACAACGGCTTCGACCACACCAAGCCGTCGTCCTTCGGTCCCGGCGGACTCGCAGCATTCGACGCCGCCCTCGACGAAGCCTTTGCCGCCAACCCGGTTGCCATCGCCGTCACCGGCAAGCCCTTCATCTTCGCCGCCGGCGCGGACCTCAAGGGTGTTCCCGCGATCACCTCTCGTGAGCAGGGACTCGAGCTGGGCCGCTTGGGCCACAAGGTGTTCCGACGCCTGCGTGAGTCGTCCGTTCCCACGTTCGCCTTCATCAACGGTGTCGCTCTGGGCGGCGGCCTCGAGGTCGGACTGCACAGCCACTACCGCACGGTTGCCGCCAATGCGGGCGCACTGGGTCTTCCGGAAGCATTCCTCGGTCTGGTCCCCGGTTGGGGCGGAACGCAGTTGCTCCCCAACCTCGTCGGCCCGTCGAACGCCGTCACCGTGGTTATCGAGAACTCGCTGAACCAGAACAAGGTGCTCTCCCCCAAGAAGGCACTCGAACTCGGCGTCGTCGACGTCGTTCTCGACTCTGCCGACTTCATCGAGCAGTCCCTCGCCTGGGCGTCGCAGGTCCTCGCCGGCACAGTGACCCCCGCTCGCCCCGAGATCGATCGTGGCCAGGGCTGGGACGACGCGATTGCTCGTGCGAAGGCGATCGTCGACGGCAAGACCAAGGGCAACGCTCCCGGCGCCGTCAAGGCCGTCGAGTTGCTCGAACTGGCTCGCAGCACCGACATCACCGATACCGCCTCGCTCGACAAGGGCTTCGCGGCCGAGGACGAGGCTCTTGCCGATCTTCTGCTGACGGACGAGCTCCGGGCTGGTCTGTACGCCTTCGATCTGGTGAACAAGCGCGCCAAGCGTCCCGCCGGAGCACCCGACCGCTCGCTCGCTCGTAAGGTCAGCGGCGTCGGCATCGTCGGAGCCGGCCTCATGGCCAGCCAGCTCGCGCTGCTCTTCGTCCGCCAGCTCAAGGTGCCGGTCATCCTGACCGACATCGACCAGGAACGCATCGACAAGGGTGTCGGCTACGTCCACACCGAGATCGAGAAGCTCCAGGGCAAGGGACGCCTGTCCCCCGACGCTGCGAACCGCCTCAAGGCGCTCGTCTCCGGCTCCCTCGACAAGGCCGCGTTCGCCAAGACCGACTTCGTCATCGAAGCCGTCTTCGAGAACATGGACGTCAAGAAGAAGGTCTTCGCGGAACTCGAGCAGTTCATTGCTCCCGAAACCATCCTCGCCACCAACACCTCTTCGCTCTCCATCACGGAAATGGCGTCCGGCCTCGAGCATCCCGAGCGTGTGGTCGGCTTCCACTTCTTCAACCCGGTGGCCGTTCTTCCCCTCCTCGAGATCATCAAGGGCAGCAAGACCGATGATGCCACTCTCGCAACGGCTTTCGCCACCGCGAAGTCGCTGAAGAAGTCCGCCGTCCTCTGCGGCGACAAGGCCGGCTTCGTCTTCAACCGCCTCGTCACCCGCACCTTGGGTGAGGTCATGTCCGCCGTCGACGAAGGCACCCCCTTCGACGTCGCAGACAATGCCATCGCCGAACTCGGCATGCCCATGTCGCCGTTCACCTTGCTGGCCCTCGTCGGACCCGCAGTGGCACTGCACACCGGTGAGACCCTGCAGGAGTCGTACCCGGACCGGTTCAAGAGCTCACCCGGACTCGAAGCACTCGTCGAGGCCCGCAAACCCGGCGTGTGGACCTGGGGCGAGAACGGTCAGGCCGTCGACCCCGAGGTCGCCGCACTGTGGCCGCAGGGTGACAAGGTGTCAACTTCGGAAGAGGTCCTCGAGCGCACACGTCGTGCATTTGCCGAGGAAATTCAGATCATGCTCGACGAGGGCGTCGTAGCGGCAGCCGAGGACATCGACCTCTGCCTGCTGCTCGGCGGCGGATTCGGATTCTGGAACGGCGGCATCACGCCGTACCTGGACCGGACCGGTACCTCCGAGGCCGTCAACGGCAAGCGCTTCCTCGCGCCCGGTGTTGCCAGCGTCTGAGTCAGTCGATCGACCCGTCACGGACGGCGTGCCCTCGGGTAGGCCGTCCGTGGCGTTTGCGCAGGTTCAGAATAGGGTTCCCACATCGTCTTTCACGATGTTCTCGAGCGCACGCTCCGCGACGGCGGCGATGGTCATCGACGGATTGCACGCAGCGGAGTTTCCCGGCAGCAGAGCGCCGTCGAGCACGTACAACCCCCGCTGGCCCAGAACCCGCCCATCAAGATCGCACACCGAGTTCATGCAGGCACCGCCGAGGGGATGCCACGTAGAGGGCAGTATCGCGTTCGTGTCGGTGAGCAGTCCTCCTGCCGCGATCCGGTGGGCGGCCGGCCCGATGTGGCCTTGCTGGATCGCCGAATCCCCGTCCTTCGGCCAACGGAGCACCGCCTCACCCCGCGCCGAGTCGTACACGAACCGACCTCGGTCGTCGCTCACACCGAATCCGACCATCACCGTGCTGTGAGCGTCGAACGCAACGGGCGGGAACGACGCCTGAATGACGGTGAACGCATTATGCGGGTCGTCCCAGTTCCGGCTGCCGTAGACGACCGGCCCGCCCTGCGTCGCACCGAAGTTCTCGGCGAGATCCGACCAGATGTAGATCCGATCGGCATTGGTCCCCCACCCTGCGCCGAGCTCGTCCGGTAGATCCCTGATCCGCCCCGTTGCCGCGGCGCGGACCAGGAGTTTGGTGGTGTTCATGCTGCCGGCAGCCATGACGAGCGCATCCGTCGTCAAGATCTTGTTCTCGAGAATCTTGCCGGAAATGTCGGTCCGGTCCACGTACACGCGCCACCGTCCGTCGGCAGCCCGCTCGACATCGGTGACCTGGTGCAGAGTCTCCACATTCACCAATCCGGTCGCTTCCGCAGCCGCAATGTAGGTGACATCCACCGAATGCTTGCCACCGTTGTTGACACCGAGCGCGCCGTCACCGTTGGTGTAAGACGGCTTCATCTCACCCCTCAGTTCGGCCAACGCGAAGTTCCAGTCGATCGGCATCGGAATCTTCGACACGGGTAGACCGGAACGCGTTGCGTTACGCGCGAATACACGTGCCGCCTCGTAGTTCGGGCTGGAAATCAGTTCGTCTGGTGCAGTTTCCACTTGCAGCATCCGCGCCACCCGCGGGTAATGGACGCGGTCCATTCGTGCGTAATCGAGCTCCTCCGGAAAGTGCGTGTTGAAGACCGCTTCTTCCGGTTGCAGCGTCATCCCTTGGTACACAAGCGATCCGCCGCCCACACCGGCTGCGCAGATCGCGGTCATGTTCTCACCGGTCACCGTCTCCAACAAACCCGCGTACGGCTCGAAGATCGCCGGCCTGCCGAACAGAGTCGGGTTGGACTGATGCCAGAGGATGCGCTTGTCCGGACTGGCTGGGTGCGGAAAAGTTTCGGCATTCGGCCCGGTCTGCCACCGAATCCCTCTCTCCAGCAAAGTGACCGGAACCCCCGCCTCGGCCAGGCGAAGTGCCGTCACCCCGCCGCCGAACCCCGATCCGATAACCACGGCACGGTGCACTTCACGTGTCAGCGGAATCCCTGTTGCAGCCCTGGCCGTGCGTGGCGCCATCATCGCGACTCCCACGGCGGCCGTACCGGCCAAGAATGATCTACGTTTCACTCCGGACATGACTGGTGCTCCCTCGAAGAATGTCGCCAGAGAATTCCGGGCACGCCAAAACTAGACACTCTGACGCTCGAGTGTCAAGGTTTTGGCGGAGCAGGCAAGGAACTACGAGGTCGACCGGATTGCGGGCCCGAGCCACCTCGAGAGAAAGGCCCGCAAGGAGTCGTCGGAATGTACGAGGTCACTGTCGAATGCAACAACCGAAAGCCCCAGTCGCACGGCAATTTCCACTATCTCATCCAACTCCGCCTCGGTGGCGAGGCCACGTTCGACCATAGGGGTGAGCATCTGACCAGCGAAAGGTATTGCTCGACTCATCATTTCGAGATCGAAGACAGGGTTTCCCCGCTCGGCGAGGAGCAGAGTCGCGAGCACCGGGTGAGCACGCACGGCAGTTCGCGCGGCAACGATGAATTCGACGACGTATTCACACGCCGTGTCGACCGACTCCACCTGTGCCGTGATCTCCCCGAGAACCTCGACAGCGAGACCGCCCATCGCCTGGGAGACGACCTCTTCACGTGTGCCGAAAATCGAGTACACCGTCTGGCGCGAGACACCGGCCGCGGTGGCAACTGCGGCAATGTTCACAGCCTCGAATCCGCCACCTTCGATCAGTCCGAGGGCGGCACCGAGAATCTTCTGCTGTGATCGCACGAGGAAAGTATTGCCCACCGAAACGGTGCACTGAGAAACGCGGTCCAGATCCGACTCCCACCTGCATAAACGGCACAATCGGTTTCGTTTGGCTGCCGAAATTCAGTAGGTTAGGCTGCCCTTCATGAAAACTTCTGTTCGGGGCTTCACTGCCCTCGGTGCGGCTGCAATCGCGGTCACCGCACTTGTCTCGTGCTCCTCGGATTCAGGCACATCCACGACATCCCAAGGTACGGGCGGATTCCCCGTCAGCATCGAGAACACCTTCGGCACCACGACCATCGACTCGAAACCCGAGCGCCTCGTCACCCTCGGATGGAACGCGCAGGACATCCTGTACGCACTCGATCTGACTCCGGTCGGACAGCCCAAGTACACCTACGGCGCGGACGACAACGGCGTCATGCCCTGGGCGCAGGACTACTTCGACGCGGACAAGACAACGCTCTTCGACATGCCGGCCAGCGGAGAACCGCCGATCGAGTCCATCGCGTCGTTGACCCCCGACGTCATCCTCGCGCCGTACGAGGGCTTCGAGGAATCCGTCTACAACCAACTGAGCAAGATCGCACCGACGGCCGCCTATCCCGGCGCGGCCTGGCAGACATCCTGGCAGGACCAGACCCGCATCGTCGGCAAGGCAGTCGGCAAGAGCGAAGAGGCCGACAAGCTCGTCGACGGCCTCGACGCGACTCTCGCCGATACCGCCACAGCCCACCCGGAGTTCGCCGGAAAGACATTGGCAGTGGTCAACTTCGACACCGATTCGAGCAACATCAACGTCTATCTGCCCACTGATCCGCGGGTCCAGGTGCTGACCGAACTCGGGTTCGTCAACGCACCGGGCGTCGAGAAGCTAGCCGCGGACAATGCAGGTGGATCGTTCTTCAAGACGATCTCCTACGAGAACATCGCCGACATCGACGCCGATGTGATCGTCGGCTTCACCGACGGCTCCGGTGATCCGTCCGGCATACCCGCAGTCGGTGGACTCGGCGCGGTCAAGCGTGGATCCACCGCATTCCTCAGCGACACCCGGGTCATCGGCGGACTGAGCAACGTCAACGTCCTGAGCACGCCGTGGGTCCTCGGCCAGATCACACCGACGTTGAGCGAAGCCGCAAAGCGCGCCTCCGCCTAGAAACGAGATTTTCCCGACAACCCTCTCCGGCGTGATCCGTATCGAACGGCTCGCCGGAGAGGCGGGTGACCCGGAAATTAATGGCGAAGGATCTCGAAGACATTGCAGCAAAAGCCGAGCGCCGCTCGGGCGAGTAAAGCGCCCTCACCTGCACTTACCATATTGTTTGCATACTAACTGCAATCAATACGACATTACTGTGTCAAGCTGATTCGCTGCGGGAATGGACTCAGCTGGGTAACGGCGCGTGAGTCCCCGCCAAATCTGCCCCGGTGGGCGTAGCGTGCAGAGTGCTCGCGGATGGATCGGCGCATCGGGGTGTCGACCGTAGGGCCTTTGAGGGGGCAGGAATGGCATTCAGCGGAACCGCCTCCGGCGGAGGATCAGGCGCTACTCGCGCCGACGTCGGACATGCAGTGCTCTTCGCCGGCGCCGCCGCGCTCGGCGGTTTTCTGTTCGGATACGACACCGCCGTCATCAACGGGGCGGTCGGTGCGATCCGAGACAAGTACGACATCGGCGCCTCGGGCACCGGGCTCACGGTCTCACTGACTCTGCTCGGCGCAGCACTCGGCGCCTGGATCGCAGGCACACTCGCCGACCGACTCGGCCGCATCCGCGTCATGCAGATAGCCGCGGTGTTGTTCATCATCGGCGCCGTAGGCTCCGCAATTCCGTTCAGCGTCTACGACCTCACGTTCTGGCGTGTGGTCGGCGGCCTGGCAGTGGGTTTCGCGTCAGTCATCGCCCCGGCCTACATCGCGGAGATCTCCCCCGCCGCGATTCGCGGACGTCTCGGCTCGATGTACCAACTGGCGATCGTTCTCGGAATCGCCGTGTCGCAGTTGGTCAATTACGCCCTCCAAGCCGCGGCCGGTGGTGATCGCAATCAGATCGCAGGCCTCGAAGCCTGGCAGTGGATGCTGATGCTCGAGGCGGTTCCCGCAGTCCTGTACCTGATCATGACAACCACGATTCCCGAATCTCCACGGTTCCTCGTGGCGCAGGGCAAGGACGATCGTGCTCACAAGATCATCTCCGATCTCGAAGGTGGAGATCACGACGCCGTCACCGAACGCATGAACGAGATCCGCGAATCTCTGACGGAGAAGCAAGCCAAGACCACAGTCCGCCAACTCTTCTCGAAGCGGCTCGGGGTCTCCCATCTGGTGTGGGTCGGTATTGCACTCGCCGCATTGCAGCAGTTGGTCGGTATCAACGTGATCTTCTACTACTCGAGCACCCTCTGGCAGGCGGTCGGATTCGGCGCCGACCGATCCCTGCTGATCAGCGTCGTGAGCGCCTTGGTCAACATCGTCGGTACATTTGTCGCCATCGCCGTCATCGACCGGGTCGGTCGAAAGCCGCTGTTGTTGGTCGGTTCCGCCGGTATGGCCATCTCACTGGGCACCGCGGCGTTCTGTTTCCATTCGGCAACAGTGACCAAGAACGAGATCGGCGAATCTGTGGCCACGCTGACCGGAGCGAACGCGACTATCGCACTTATCGGTGCGAACGCATTCGTATTCTTCTTCGCTCTGTCCTGGGGCCCGGTGGTCTGGGTGTTGATCTCCGAGATGTTCCCCAACCGCGTGCGTGCTGCAGCAGTAGGAATTGCGACCGCCACCAACTGGGTCGCGAACTTCCTGGTCTCCTGGACGTTCCCGGCACTGGCCGATTGGAATCTGTCGTACACCTACGCCGGCTACGCCGTCATGGCAGTGTTGTCGCTGTTCGTCGTCCTGAGGTTCGTGAAGGAAACGCGAGGCAGCACACTCGAATCCGTCCAGTAGCGAGCTCTCACGATTTCACCGAAAGCGGTGGCCCTCGGATTGATCCGTGGGCCACCGCTTTTCGAGATCGTAGTGAAGATTATCGTGAGACGAGCTGTCAGCCTTGCGCGACTTCACCTTGAGCCGACGCCGAGGACGCGTCTTCCTGGACGTGGACGCCGACGCTGCCCATCCCCGCCACCCAGCCGGTGATCTTGCGGGAGAGGTCCTGAGCCGTGAGTCCGAGTTCCTTGTGGATGGCCTCGCGGCTGGCGTGATCGAGGAACTGCTGGGGAACGCCCATGTCGCGGCACGACGTGTGCACTCCGGCTGCCCGCATCGCGGCCGAGACCGTCGAACCAATGCCGCCGTGCAGACCACCGTCTTCGATGGTGACCACGAGGGCGTACTTGTCCGCCATCTTCACCAGCGAATCCGCGACCGGCAGAACCCACCGCGGATCGACGACGGCAACCGAGATGCCCTGCTTGTCGAGCCGCTCGGCAATCTCGAGTGCCAGGGATGCAAACGGGCCCACCGCGACGAGGAGCACGTCGCCGCGCTCACCCTCGCTGGACTTGAGAACGTCGACCATTCCGTCGAGTCGCTTCACGGCCGGAATCGCTTCGGGTACAGCGCCCTTCGGGAAACGAACGACGGTTGGGCCGTCGTCGACGAGAAGTGCCTCGTCCAGCTCTTCCCGCAGTGTGTCGGCGTCACGCGGTGCCGCGACGCGGATTCCGGGGATGATTCCGAGCAGCGAAAGATCCCAGACCCCGTTATGGCTGGCACCGTCGACTCCGGTGACCCCGGCGCGGTCGAGCACGACTGTCACCGGTTGCTTGAGTAGAGCGACGTCCATCAACAACTGGTCGAAAGCCCGATTGAGGAAGGTCGAGTAGATAGCAACGACGGGGTGAAGTCCGCCCAGTGCAAGACCGGCGGCCGAGGTCATCGCATGCTGCTCGGCGATACCGACGTCGAAGATCCGATCGGGGAACTTCTCACCGAAGGCCGCGAGGCCGGTGGGCCCGGCCATCGCCGCGGTGATGGCGACGATGTCCTCACGACGCGAAGCCTGCTCGATCAACGCGGCCGAGAAGACCGACGTCCAGTCCGGCGCGGACGACTTGGTGCCGCGACCGGTGACGGGATCGATGACACCGGTGGCATGCATCTGGTCGGCCACGTCGTTCTCGGCGTGTGCGTAACCGTTGCCCTTACGAGTGACGGCATGCACGATGACCGGTCCGCCGTAGGCCTTCGCCCGGCGCAATGCCGATTCCATGGCGGCTTCGTCGTGTCCGTCCACCGGTCCGAGGTATTTGATACCGAGATCGGTGAACATGACCTGAGGGCTGACCGCGTCTTTGAGACCCGCCTTCATTCCGTGCAGGACGGAGTACGCGGTGCGCCCCACCCAGGGCAGTCTCTTGACCATGCGTCGGCCACTGTCGAGGGCGCGCTCGTAACTCGGCGCAGTGCGCAGTGCCGAGAGATGGTCGGCGAGTCCGCCGATGGTCGGTGCGTACGAGCGACCGTTGTCGTTGACGACGATCACCACCGAACGGTCCTTGCCTGCCGCGATGTTGTTGAGAGCTTCCCAACACATTCCGCCGGTCAGCGCGCCGTCACCGACGACGGCAACTACGTGGCGATTCTGACCCGTCAGCGCGAAGGCCTTCGCGAGGCCGTCGGCATAGGACAACGCGGCGGAAGCGTGAGAAGACTCGACCCAGTCGTGTTCGCTCTCGGCGCGGCACGGATACCCGGACAGTCCACCCTGCTTACGCAGAGTGTCGAACTGATCCTGACGACCGGTGAGGATCTTGTGTACATAGGCCTGATGGCCCGTGTCGAAGATGATCGCGTCCTGCGGCGAGTCGAAAATTCGGTGCAGTGCGAGGGTCAACTCCACGACGCCCAAGTTGGGCCCGAGGTGACCACCGGTCGCAGCGACCTTCAGCACGAGGAACTCACGAATCTCGTCGGCCAACTCCGTCATCTCGGCGTGGCTCAACTGACGTAGATCGTCAGGACCCTGAATGCGGGCAAGAACACCCAACGAGATCGCTCCCTCCGTGCTTCACAGCTGCACCGGTGCGCGCCGCGGCTGTCTTCGCGACAGTGCTGCCAGTCTACGGAGCGTTCCGGCGAACCGACACGCGGACTCGGCCCGATTCCGGTGTGACTTCGCGTAACAGCGAAATCCCGCGGATCGCTCGTGATCGCAATCACAGACAAATGGGATCCGTCGCGATCAACTCGGCAACTCTTCTTCCACAAAACGACCGCCATGTCAGCTTAAGGTCGACGTATGGGAACTGTGGTCGACGACCTGATAACGCGAGTGTTCGACGAAGTCCGATCACTCGACGAAGGCGAGTTGGCCGACTACATCCCCGAACTCGCGGCGGTCGCCCCCGATTCGTTCGGAATCTGCATCGCCACCGTAGACGGTTACGTCTACGAGATCGGTGACTCGCGAATCCCGTTCACCATTCAGTCGATCTCGAAGCCCTTCACCTACGCCTTGGCTCTCGCCGATCGAGGAAGCGAGGCGGTTGCCGCGAAAATCGACGTCGAACCATCCGGCGAGCCGTTCAACGAAATCAGCCTCGACCCGCTCACCGAACGGCCACGAAACCCCATGATCAATGCCGGGGCTATCACCGCTGCATCACTGGTTGCCGGACCGAATCCCGAGGCCCGCTTCGAGCGCATCCGCTCGGCGTACTCGCGATACGCAGGCCGCGAGCTGACCTTCAACGAAGCCGTCTACACCTCCGAGGCCCGCACCGGTCACCGCAACCGTGCGATCGGCCACATGCTGCGATCCTTCGACGTCATCACCGGCAATCCCGACGAGGCCGTCGACCTGTATTTCCGTCAATGCTCGATCGACGTGACCTGCCGCGACCTGAGTCTGATGGCTGCGACGATGGCGAACAACGGTGTCAATCCGCTCACCCACGAGCGCGCGCTGGCACCCGCAGGCGTCGAACAGGTCCTCAGCGTCATGGCTACGTGCGGAATGTACGACGGCGCCGGCAAGTGGCTGGTAGAGGTCGGATTGCCGGCCAAGAGCGGTGTCGGCGGCGGAGTGCTGGCGGTTCTGCCGGGCCAGATCGGCATCGCCGTGTACTCCCCCAGGCTCGACGTTCACGGCAACAGTGTTCGCGGAGTTGCTTCTGCCCGGGCACTGTCGAAGGAACTCGAACTGCACTTCCTCCACGTGACGCGGGCGTCACGCTCGTCGATCCGGGCCAGATACAGCGTCATCGAAGCACCGTCGCGAGTACGACGCACCCCGACCGAACAAGCCGTGCTCGACGACGTCGGCAAGCGCAGCCGGGTCTACGAACTGCACGGCGATCTCCTCTTCACCGGTGCCGAATCGGCGGTCCGCGAAATCGGCTCGGTGGACGAGGGCCTCGAAGTTGTCGTCATCGACGTCCGCCGCGTCGACGACGCCAGCGACGTCGCGGTACGCATGATCACTGCGCTGCAGGTTCAGCTGGCCGAGCAGGCTTGTGCTGTGGCCGTCGTCGATCCGCAAGGACTGCTGGGACAACGAAGTTCGAGCATCGACCCCGCCAGAAGAAGTGGTCGGGTTTTTGCGGATCTCGATTCCGCCATGCAGTGGTGCGAAGACACGCTGCTTGCGGTGCATTGTGAGGCCGATCGGCAGGCGTCGACGATCTCGATCGAGGACCACCCAGTTCTCGATGCTCTGTCCGCGGCACAGATCGAGGGATTCTCGGCAGAGTTGGAGACGCGAACCTATGCCCGCGGCGAGAAGATCGCCCGCCGAGGTGAATCGGCGTCTGGCTTCTACCTGATTCTCAGTGGCCAGGTCAGCACCATGTTCACCGACGCGCACGGGGTCGAGCACCGCATCACGACGCTCTCCGCCGGAATGACGTTCGGCGAGATGACGATGTTCCTCGACACTCCGTTCCTCAACGACATCCGCGCCGATTCCACGGTCACCGTGGCCGTGCTGACTCCGGAGCGATATGCAGAACTGACCGCACAGGCACCCGAGTTGAAACTTGCGCTTCTCGAACGACTGGCTGCGGGCGCCTACGAGCAATTGGACCTGATGTTGCGGAGTGTCATATCCGCCGGACGAATCGGATAGGAACCACACGTGCCCACCACCGCCTTCACCTCGGAGCCGTCCACTGTCACGGTGACCGGAACCGCCACTGCAACAGCTGTTCCCGACATCGTGCGATTGACGATCGGAGTATCGGTGACACAGACGGCCGTTTCCGACGCGTTCGACGCCGTCGCGCGTCTGTCCACTGCGCTGACCGAGACCCTGCACGCGCGCGGTGTGCGCGGAGCGGACCTCACCACCGCCGGGCTGAGCGTCCATCCGCAGACTCAGTGGAGCGACGGAGGCCGCCAGGAGACAACAGGATTCACGGCATCGACAACTTTCCGAGTCGTACTGCGAGAGCTGGAGCCGGAAGCGGCGAACTCCCCCGCTGCCGTCATCGCGGCATGTGTATCGGTGGGTGGCGACGCGATTCGGCTCGACGGACTGGAGTTCGATCTCGACGACCGCAGCGATCTGGCGACAAGAGCACGCGAATTGGCCTGGACGGCAGCCGAATCGAAGGCCAGACAGTTCGCAGACCTGGCAGACAAAGATCTGGTCGAAGTCCTCGAGGTGCTCGAGGACTTCGACCAGATCGTGCCGATGCGCGGACGTGTCGCGGCGATGAAAGCGGATTCGGCCCCGATAGCCGTCGAACGCGGAGAGATCGAAGAATCGATCTCGGTCCGCGTTCGATGGGCTATGGCGTGACAACAGTAATTCAGAAGACGCGGCCGGCAGTAGACCAGCCGGGCTTGCGGATCAGCGAGTGAGGTTCTTCTCCTCGTTCTTCTCTTCGCGTTCTTCTTCGAACTTCTGCTCGGCGTCGGGGGTTGCCATGTCGATGGTGGTGCGCAACGGACGGTTCGGGATGAAGATGACCGACACGAGCGTGACCACGGCGACGACCGCTGCGACCAGGAAGATCCGTCCTGTTGCGTCGCCGTAGGCGAACCGAACGATCTGCGAGACGAAGTCAGGCATATTGCTCAGGTCGAGGCCGTCCTGGAGGCTCTTGCCAGCTACTGCCTGCTGCTCGGGCGGCAAGGTGGAGACCGAATCGACTGTCAGTGTCTTGACGCGGGTCGCAAGAATCGAACCGAGCACCGACACGCCGATCGCGCCGCCGAAGGTGCGGAAGAACGCCACGATACTGCTGGCCGCGCCGATGTTCTCGACGCTGACCGTGTTCTGCACGGCGAGCACGATGTTCTGCATCAGCATGCCGGTACCGAGACCCACGATGGCGATGAAGATTCCGATGGTCCAGAGGCTGGTTGCGTGGTCGATCGTCGACAGCAGCCCGAAACCGACCAGCAGCAGAACTGCGCCGGCGACGATGAAGGGCTTCCACTGACCGAACTTGGTGATCAGCTGGCCCGAGCCGACCGAGGCGACGAGCATGCCTGCGACCATCGGAATGGTGAGCAATCCGGCTTCGGTGGGATCGAATCCGCGTGCGGTCTGGAAGTACTGCGTCAGGAACGTCGTCGCGCCGAAGAGGCCGACACCAACTGCGATCGAGGCGATGATCGCGAGAGCCGTTGTGCGCTCGGTGATGATCTTGATCGGCAGGATCGGATCCTTGACCTTGGATTCGACGAACATCGTCAGGCCGAGCAGGGCCAGACCACCGATGACGAAGAAGGCCGACTCCTTCGAGAACCAGGCGTAGTAGTCGTCCTGACCGGCAAACGACACCCAGATCAGTAGGACGCTGACACCGGCGGTGAGCAAGGTGGCGCCCATCCAGTCGATGGAGACGTTGTCCTTCTTCACGGTCTCGACGTGCAGTGTGCGCTGAAGCAGGAACAATGCGATGACTGCCAGCGGAACACATACGTAGAAGCACCAGCGCCAGCCGGCAGTGTCCACGAGGACGCCGCCGAGGATCGGTCCACCGGACATCGAGACGGCCATGGCCGCACCCATGTATCCGGAGTAGCGACCGCGATCTCGCGGCGGGATGATCGTGCCGATGATGGCTACGACGAGAGCGGTCAGACCGCCCATACCGATGCCCTGGATGACACGCGCACCGAGCAGCAACGGAACGTTGTGCGCCGCGCCGGCGATGACCGAGCCGATCACGAAGATGACGATCGCGGTCTGGACCAGGACCTTCTTGTTGTAGAGGTCGGCAAGCTTGCCCCAGATCGGCGTCGACGCCGCGGTGGCGAGCAACGCTGTCGTGATGATCCAGGCGTACTGCGTCTGAGTTCCGTGCAGTTCACCGATGATCGTGGGAAGCGCTGTGGAAACGATGGTGCTACTGAGCAGCGCGGTGAACAGCGCTGCGATGAGTCCGGTGAGTGCTTCGAGAATTTCGCGGTGAGTCATAGCGCCCGCTTCGCGAGCCGATCCGTCACCTCCGGTACTTGCCCGGGTTTCTCCTACTGTTGCTGCCATGTGCCTTATCTCCCAATACTTTCTACGCCCGTGTGCGGAACTGCCGGTGAGGCCTGCCGATTCGATGCGCCGAACGTCTCGTTGAGACGTTGCAGCGATGTCACTGCGGCCATGGCCTCTTCCTGGCTCCAGTCTTCGAGCATGTTGCGCAAACGCGCCGCACGCCGCTGCGTGGTTCTCCGTAAAACGTCGTGTCCCTCTTCCGATACTCGGATGCGGAACGCCCGCTTGTCAGCCGGATCGGGATTTCTCTCGACATACCCAGCGTCGACCAGATCCGACATTTGTCGGCTGAGCGACGACTGACTGACACACAGATCGACGGCCAATTCGTTCTGTCGGCACTCCCCACGCGCTGCCAGCATGAACAACACACTGACCAGCGCAGGCGGCAGCAGGCTGTCTGCACCGGTGGTGACCGCGGCTCGCAGCGATCTGCCGAACATGAAGATCGTGTCGACGAGCGCTTGGGCCGTCTCCGGCTGTACCGACATTGCCTACCCCTGAATTCGAGTGGCCCGAACGAGCCGTGACTTGAAAACGGAAAACTACTTGCAGAACGAAACTATACGATTAGTTGCGTAATGCAAGCAACTGTTGTGAACGCGAGAAGCGTCACACCGTTTCAGGGAAAGATTTCGGGACGTCTCAGCGTTCGAGGAGCGCGATGCACTCCATGTGGTGAGTCTGGGGGAACGCGTCGAACGCCCGGAGGCCACCGATTCTGAAGCCCTGCTCCAGGTAGAGGCCGATATCGCGACCGAACGACGCCGGGTCGCACCCGATGTGGACTATCCGCTCAGCGCCCGTTGAGGCGAGAGCTTCCACGACCGGACGGCCGGCCCCCGCACGTGGCGGGTCGAGCACGACGACAGCAGGCGAACGCTCCAGATCCGCGATGATGTTCTCGACGCGGGCGCTGTGGAAGCGCACCTGACCGAGATCGGACAGCGCTGCCTGCCCGTCCGCGACTGCACGCGCCGAAGATTCGACGGACTCCACCACGCCGGACGGCCCGACAAGCTCGGCGAGCACAGCTGCGAACACGCCGACACCGCCGTAGAGATCCCAGGCCGTGTCCGCGGTAGCGGCTCCGGCCCACTCCCCGACCACCTGTGAGTACGCGGCCGCAGCGCCGCGATGGGCCTGCCAGAAACCGGTCGCGGCCAGCGCCCATTCTCGACTGCCGACGCGCTCGGTCACTGTGTCCGATCCGATGGCAACTCGGGTCTTTCGCGGGCCGCCGCTTGCCGCTCGGCGTGCCATCGCGCCGCGTCGCCCGGGCGTCCGCCGTCCCGTCTTGGACACCGCGGGTGCCGCGATTTCCACGACGTGCCGCTCGCCCGCAGCGTCGAGAACGACCTGCAGCTCGCTACCTGGCGCCCACTGCGCACCGCCGAGACCGTCGTACGCGCTCTGATCGATCTGGGTGCACCGCAGGTCTGTGACGATCCGGTTGCTGCGGTACGCGTGGTATCCGGCGACACCGTGCCCGTCCACCGCCAACCGGACTCGCGTGCGCCAACCCGTTCCGCCTCCGGTTCCGGGCAGTTCCTCTACCTCGACGTCCGATTCGACACGAGCCAGTCGCAGAAGCTGCTCCCGCACGACCGAGGTCTTCATCTCACGTTGGACGCTCAGATCCGCATGCGAGTAGTCGCAGCAGCCCGCCCCGCCCGGGCCGGAGATCGGGCATGTCGGATCGATCCGATGCGGAGAAGCGTCGAGAACGGTGATCGCGTCGGCGCGGCAAAACGATCCGCCCTTGTCCTCGGTCACCCGGACCAGCGCACGCTCCCCCGGCAAACCGTGACGGACGAACACGACCCGCCCCTCGTGCCGGGCGACGACGAACCCGCCGTGACCGGGGTTGCCCAGATCGACCTCGAAGGTCTGTCCGGTCCAATTCTCACTCAACGAACTACGCCTGCCATTTCGATGTTGCCGATCATTTTTCGCCGGTGATCATTTCTCGCCGGTGTCGTAACCGCGACGCGTGGCACCTGCGGTCTTCTCGATGTCGAGCGGCTTCGCCTTTGCCGACGAACTCAGCTGCCACGGAACGCTGGTCACCATCACGCCGGGCTGGAAAAGCAGACGACTCTTCAGACGAAGCGCGCTCTGATTGTGCAGGATCTGCTCCCACCAGTGTCCGACGACGTACTCGGGAATGAAGACGGTGACGACGTCACGCGGAGCATCGCGTCGTACACGCTTGACGTAATCGAGAACCGGCTTGGTGATTTCGCGGTACGGCGACTCGATCACCTTGAGCGGAACCGTCACGTCGCTCTTCTCCCACTCACGCACGAGTGCACGGGTGTCCGGCTCGTCGACGTTGACCGTGATGGCTTCGAGGGTGTCCGGTCGCGTGGCTCGCGCGTAGGCGAGAGCTCGCATCGTCGGCATGTGCAACTTCGAGACGAGCACGATCGAGTGCGTGCGGCTGGGCAGTACGCCGTCCCACTCCTGCTCCTCGAGCTCGGCTGCGACGCTGTCGTAGTGCTTGCGGATCATCTTCATCACGATGAAGATCGCGACCATCGCGACGATGGCGATCCATGCGCCGGCAGCGAACTTGGTGATCAGAACGATGATCAAGACGGTGGCGGTCATTGCCAGACCGATCGAATTGATCACTCGCGAGCGCTGCATACGGGCCCGTTGCGCCTTGTCGGTCTCGGACTTCAGATGCCGAGTCCAGTGCTTGATCATGCCCGTCTGGCTGAGCACGAACGAGACGAAGACGCCGACGATGTACAACTGGATGAGCTTGGTGACCTCGGCGCCGAACACCACGACGAATGCGATGGCAGCACCGGAGAGGAAGAGGATTCCGTTGCTGAATGCCAGTCGGTCGCCGCGCGTGTGCAGCTGACGCGGTAGGTACCGATCCTGCGCCAGGATCGATCCGAGTACCGGAAATCCGTTGAACGCGGTGTTCGCGGCCAGAACCAGGATCAGTGCCGTGACGATCGCCATGAAGAAGAAACCGATCGGGAAACCACTGAACACGGCTTCGGCGATCTGCGCGATCAAGGTCTTCTGATGGTAGCCCTCCGGCGCTCCGACCAGCTGTTCCTGCGGATTGTGTGCGTAGACGATGCCGATCTTCTGAGCCAGGATGATGATGCCCATCAGCAGGACGATGGCGATCGACCCGAGCAGCAGCAAGGTCGTGGCAGCGTTGCGCGACTTCGGCTTCTGGAACGCCGGTACGCCGTTGCTGATGGCCTCGACGCCGGTCAGTGCGGCACAGCCCGAGGAGAATGCGCGGGCGATCAGGAACGCGAAGGCAATTCCGTACAGATGCGAATCCTCGGCGTTGAGCGTGAACGACGACGATTCCGCGTGCACATCCTCGCCGAGGACGTAGATCCGGAAGAATCCCCACCCGAGCATCAGGAACATGCCGACGATGAATGCGTAGGTCGGAATTGCGAACGCGGTCCCCGATTCACGGATACCGCGAAGGTTGACCGCGGTCAGCAACACGATCGCCGCAACCGCGAACAACACCTTGTGCTGCGCGACGAACGGCAGAGCCGAGCCGATGTTCGACGCCGCCGACGAGATCGACACGGCGACCGTCAGCACGTAGTCGACCATCAGCGCACTACCGACGGTCAGACCGGCGGTCGGGCCGAGGTTGACCGTCGCGACCTCGTAGTCGCCGCCACCGGAGGGGTATGCGTGGACGTTCTGGCGGTAGCTCGCCACCACCACAGCCATGACGATGGCGACGGACAATCCGATCCAGGGGGTGTACGCATACGCGGAAATACCCGCGACGGAGAGAACCAGGAAGATTTCTTCGGGGGCATACGCGACGGACGACATCGCGTCGGACGCGAAGACCGGTAGTGCAATTCGCTTGGGTAGCAGCGTGTGCCCGAGTTTGTCGCTTCGGAACGGCCGACCGAGCAGGAGCCGCTTGGTAGCGGTCGAGAGCTTAGACACGTGCAAAGCGTAAGCCGTCTCGCCCGATTCGGAGTCATCAGAGCCCCAACTTCACCTTTTGTCGTGACAACCGGCACGCGAGCGACCGTTGTACTTGCTCTTCCCGTGAGGGGCTGTACCGTTCGATTCGGCGTGCAATCGCGCCATGAGGGTCCATGAACGGAGTAGGGCGTGTATGTCGTCATCATGGGGTGCGGTCGAGTGGGTTCTTCCCTCGCCGCATCTCTGACCAGGATCGGACATGAGGTCGCCGTCATCGACCGCGATCAGAGTGCGTTTCTGCGTCTCGATCTCGACTTCCCGGGAACCAAAGTTCTGGGAATGGGGTTCGACCGTGACGTGCTGGTCCGGGCGGGAATCGAGCGGGCCGACGCCTTTGCCGCGGTGTCCTCGGGAGACAATTCCAACATCATCGCAGCGCGAGTCGCACGCGAGACTTTCGGCGTCGAACGCGTCGTCGCACGTATTTACGACGCCAAGCGTGCCGCCGTTTACGAGCGACTCGGCATTCCCACGGTCGCCACCGTGCCGTGGTCGACGGATCGTTTCCTGCACACGTTGACCAAGGAAAGTCAGACTGCGAAGTGGCGCGATCCTTCGGGCACTGTCGCCATCACCGAACTTGCCCTGCACGAGGATTGGGCGGGCAAGCCGATCGCGCTCCTCGAGGGCGCGACCAGTTCGAGAGTCGCCTTCATCATCCGCTTCGGGACCGGCATTCTCCCCGACCGCAAGACTGTCATCCAGGCCGACGATCAGGTCTACATCGCCGCCGTGTCGGGAACCGTCGCCGAAGCTGTCGCACTGGCCGGCAACCCGCCGCCGAGCGACGACTGAGGGAGGCCGCAGATGACTGATCCGTACGCCGCCCCCCACAACAAGACTGCGACTGTGTTGCACTACAACGTGATTGGAAGTTCTCGATGAAGGTCGCCATCGCCGGAGCCGGCGCCGTAGGCCGTTCCATTGCGCGAGAGCTGATTCGAAGCTCACATGACGTCATGCTGATCGAACGCAAACTCGATCACATCGAACCGGAGTCGGTGCCCGAGGCGAAGTGGGTGCACGCGGACGCCTGCGAACTCAGCAGACTCGAGGACGCGTCGATGGAGTCGTACGAGGTCGTGATTGCCGCGACCGGAGACGACAAGGCAAACCTGGTCCTCAGTCTGCTCGCGAAAACCGAGTTCGGTGTTCGCCGAGTTGTCGCCCGCGTCAACGATCCCCGCAACGAGTGGCTCTTCGACGAGTCCTGGGGCGTGGACGTCGCCGTCTCGACACCGCGGATGCTCGCTTCGCTCGTCGAAGAGGCCGTCTCGGTCGGTGACCTGGTCAAACTGATGACACTGCGGCAGGGACAGGCCAACCTCGTCGAGATCACGTTGCCCGACAACACACCTCTTGCCGGAAAAGCCGTCAAGAAACTCGAACTTCCGCGAGACTGCGCACTGGTCACCATCCTGCGTGGCGGACGCGTGATCGTCCCGCAGATGGACGATCCCATCGAAGGCGGGGACGAACTGCTCTTCGTTGCGGCCGTCGACGCCGAGGATCAGTTGCGCGTTGCACTCCGCCTGGAGAATTGACCGACGAACACACTGACGACGAAAGGGAATCACATGGCACAAGCGCCCGAAAACACCGTAGTCACCGACAATCCGGCCCAGAGCCGGTACGAGATCCATGCCGACGGCGACCTCGCTGGGATCGAGGACTACACCACCTCCGGTGACGTCGTCTCGTTCAACCACACCGAGATCTACCCCGCCTTCGAAGGTTTCGGATTGGCCGGGGTTCTCGTCCGCCAGGCTCTGGACGACCTACGAGCACGCGGCCTCAAGGTTCACCCGGTGTGCCCGTACGTCGTGAAGTTCCTCGACAAGCACCCCGAGTACCAGGACCTGATCAGCTGAGATCTCGGTCTTCGCGCGGCTTCGTCAGATTCACCGAGCCCACCTCTTCGGACCCTGCGTCCGTGGCGGTGGGCTCGCTGCTTTCGGGCTCCACAACCGGTTCAGGCTCGACGATGCGATCGGCCTTACGCACAGCCCAGACCGTCACGAGCAGCACCAAACCGGTCAACGGCCACCCCATGCCGATACGCGCGACTGCGAGCCATCCGGTGTGGTCGGTGTCGTAGAGCTGTGACTGAACGAGATACCGCGCACCGAAGACCAACGCCCACGCTGCCGTCGCGACGTCGTAGAGCCGGACGGCGGAGCTGTGCTTGCGCCAGAGATTGCCGTGCCCGTTGAGATAACCCCAGATGATTCCGACGAGGGGCCAGCGCACGAGGATGGAAATCAGGAAGACCGCACCGTAGGCGAGGCTCGTGTAGATACCGAAGAGGAAATATCCTTTGGCGTCGCCGGTGCGGTAGGCGATGAATGCGGAAACTCCGACTCCGAGAAAACCGGAAATAGCGGGTTGGAGGGAATCCTTGCGGAAGAGGCGCCAGGCCGCGATAGCGACAGCGACGCCCAATGCGGCCCAGATTGCCGCGGTGAGATTCCAGATGCTGTTGACCGGGACAAAAATCAGAATCGGCAAAGACGAATAGATCAGACCACTCAGCCCGCCGAGTTGGTCGATTACCGATCGCTGTTGTGTTTCAGTCACCTGTCGAGGGTGCCACAGTCACCGAGTTGCACGGTAAATGCGGGAAACGCGCCTATTCGCCGCGCAGTTCGTAGTAAGGGTTGAAGATCGCCTTGCGACCGTCACGCTCGCCCACACGACCGCGGATCAGCAGGGTCTTACCGGTCTCGATTCCCGGGATCCGGCGACGCCCGATCCAGACGAGATTGATCACCTCGGTGCCATCGAAGAACTCGGCCTCGATACTGGCATTTCCCGACTTGGGACACGCGTCGACGCTGCGGAGTCGGCCCACCATCGTGACTTCTTCACCGCGACGACAATCGCATGCCTTCTGACCTCCGGAAGCCTTGTTGGACTCGGCCATCTCCTGGGCGTCCAACTGGTCGACGTCCTCGGTCAGACGCTGGGTCAGTCGACGAAAATATCCTGCGGCGGCGGGTGCCATTGCGCGCTCCTGCGAACATGTGTGACGCAAGGGTTTCGCGTCACGTGAAGGGCTGTGTGATCGCCACTGTAGACCCATTACGAGCGTGTAACCACACCGGTCAGTCCGCGTCTCGGGGGCACCGGGCAAGATCAAGAGATGCAGAACTCTGAATCGGCGACCGTTGCCGTCGTTCTCCCAGGTACAGGCTCTGACGCCCACTTCGCGGACCGCGCATTCCGGGCGCCGCTGGAGGCTCTGGGTGTGCGCATCGTCGCAATTGAACCGGACCCTCGGCGTGTCGTGGACGGCTATCTGGACGCGATGGACAGAGCCGCGGACACGCACGGCCGAATCATCGTCGGAGGGGTCTCGATCGGAGCGGCCGTTGCACTCCAGTGGGCCGCCGACAATCCCGATCGAACCGTGAGTGTGTTGGCAGCGCTTCCGGCCTGGACGGGCTCGGCCGACGACGCCCCCGCAGCAGCGAGCGCGCGGTTCACCGCCGGGCAACTGCGCTCCGAAGGCTTGGAGTCGGTGATCGCTGCGATGCTCGCGTCGAGTCCGGCGTGGCTCGGAGCCGAACTCGAGCGCTCCTGGCGCTCTCAGTGGCCCGATCTCCCGGCTGCGCTCGACGAGGCGGCGTCATACCACTCACTCGGCGAGAGCGCGCTACGGGCGGTGGGCGTTCCGGTCGGCATTGCGTCGGCGGTGGACGATCCGGTTCATCCCGCGTCAGTGGCGCAGGCCTGGGCGGCTTCACTCCCCCGCGGCGCAGTCGCCACGACGACGCTCGACATGATCGGGCGCGACCCCGCGATTCTCGGGTCCACCTGCATCAAAGCGCTCGCGGCGATCGAATCCGATACCACCGCGAGCGCCTGAAGAAAATCCTGTTACTGACCCAATTGCTGCATGGCAGAACCGGATTCGCCGCTACGAGGCGGCGGGGTCGGCCGTGCTGGAGGTGCCGGCGGAGCGGGCGGTGCTGACTGCTGTTGCTGCTGGGCGGCGACCTGTTGCTGCTGCGCTGCCGCCAACTGCTGCTCGTGTGCGGCCGCCAACTGCTCGGCGAGCACCTGCGGGAGCACCACGGGCAGCGGTGTCCGCACCGGATGCGGCTCTGATCCTCGGTTGACGACGGTGTCACGCAAAATGTCCCGTGCGATTGCCACCAGAGGGGCGTTCGCGGCGGTGGATCCACTCGGACCCGCGACCACGCATCGCACCATCCACCGGGGACCGTCGACGCCGATGAACCGCAGGTCCATGTTGGCCGTCACAGCAGCCAGTTCACGGCCCCACGGGCCGTTCTCGACGCTCACCGCGGAATTGTCGTCGCGAAGCGACTGCGCGAGCTCGGCAACGACCTCACGCCACTGACCGGGCGATTTCGGGGCGGCGTAGGCAGCAACCGTGATGCGGCCGTGCTCGGTGACCAGGTGCACGGCCTGCGGCGAACCGTTGGGCGCCATCTCGACCTGCAACTGCCCGCCGGTCGGCATCGGCACCAGAACGGAACCGAGATCAAGACGCTGACCGTCACGGCCTGCCGTCGGATCGTCGGAATCGATCTCCGAGATGTCGTAAGGGCCTTCCGATTCGTCACCGAACTCGTCGCCGGTGACTTCGAGATCGTCTTCGACCTCGTCGATCTCCACCGACTCGTCGTTCTCGTCACCGAAGAAGCTGGTGGTTTCCTCGTCGACATCTGTCTTCTTCTTGCGTCCGAACATGATTCAGACTCCCTCTCCGACTACCGCGCCAGGCGCATCGGTATCGAGTATCGCGTGCCCGCCGCTGGAACCGTAGCCTCCGGTTCCTCTGGTCGTGTCGTCCAGCGATTCGACTTCCTCGAAAACCGGAAGTTCGACTCGTTGAACCACGAGCTGAGCGATTCGGTCACCGCGGCGGATGTCGATGGCTGTGGCCGGATCGAGATTGATCAAGCAGACCTTGAGTTCGCCCCGGTATCCCGCGTCCACGGTTCCGGGCGCATTCACGATCGACAGTCCCGATTTGGCGGCGAGTCCGGAACGCGGATGGATCAACCCGACGGTGCCCACCGGCAAAGCGATCGCGATCCCCGTTCCGACCAGTGTTCGGTGTCCGGGTTCGATGGTGACGTCGCTGGTGGAGCACAGATCCACACCCGCATCTCCGGGATGCGCACGCTGTGGAACGGGCAGGTCTGGATCCAGTCGCTTCAAGGCGATGGAGAGATGGTCGCTCACGTGGGCCAAGACTACTCGTAGCGACGGACTATCCTTGACAGGTGCCCGAAACATCTCGACCTGACGTCGCCACCACAACGCCCCCGTCCACGACGCTGTACTCCGAGCGCCTGTGGGTGCCGATCTGGTGGTGGATCGCCGGGTTGGCCGTAGCCGGACTCCTCGCGGCCGAGGTCCACATGGGCCGCCCGGGGCTTCTCTCGTACCTGGCGTACGTCGTACTACTCCCGATCCCGATCTGGGCGGCATTCTGGCTCAGCCGGATGCGCGTCGAGGTGGTGGAGACAGCAGGGGTGAAGGAATTGCACGTGGGTAGAGCCCACCTGCCGGTCGAATTGATTTCACGGGCGGCAGCAGTGCCGGCTTCCGCGAAGAGTGCTGCGATGGGGCGCCAACTCGATCCGTCGGCGTTCGTCCAGCATCGCCCATGGGTCAAGACAATGGTGTTGATCGTGCTCGACGACCCGGAGGATCCCACGCCGTACTGGTTGGTAAGCACACGTCGGCCCGCTGATCTGCTGGCTGCGCTGGGCCTCTGACCAGCGCGGTCACAGCAAAGCAGTACTTCCCGACCCTTGGTCGACCCTCGCGCTGACGGGTCGACCACCGGGAAGGGAGATCAGGCAGCGCAGTCCATGCATACGAGCTGTCCGTTGGCATCACTGGCCAGGCGGCTGCGGTGATGAACCAGGAAGCAGCTCGAACACGTGAACTCGTCTGCCTGCTTCGGAACAACTCGAACCGAGAGTTCCTCGCCGGAAAGGTCGGCACCCGGCAGCTCGAAGGACTCCGCGGTGTCCGTCTCGTCGATGTCGACGACGGCTGACTGCGCTTCGTTGCGTCGCGCCTTCAGCTCCTCGAGCGAGTCCTCCGAAACCTCGTCGGACTCTGTACGCCTCGGTGCGTCGTAGTCAGTTGCCATCTCGTCTACCCCATCCTCTTCGTGTATCCCGGTCCCGTGTGCGCCGAGAATCCGGTAGATCCTTGATGCGCATGGAAACCGCCGTGGCATCCAGATCATTCCCTGTCGCTGCATAACGCTGCAGGACCGGAATTAGTGCCCGGAAGTTCCTTCCGAGAACGTGATCTGCGCCTCATTTGGTTGTCATTTCGGCGTCCGGCCGATGCCCAGTTGAACGACCTGGGCCGCCAGACAGTAGCCGACGTGAGCACGAAAGTAGTAACCGAATCGGAAATTTCCGAAAAATGACTGCGAATTGTCACCAAGGCAAGAGCAAGCTGTGACCTTTCCACGATGTTTTCGGGCCGAATCCGGGTAGAAACAGGCCGGTAATCGGCCAACTGCCGTTTCGCAATCGACAAGGACTCGACGCGTCGAGCCTCGCTTCGGCTGTCTCGTCACACAGGCCCTCTAAGGTAGGCACCGAACGTCATGCCGGCGCCGCTCGGCCCGATGGCGAAGTAGAAGTTTCGTCAAGAAAGTCGAGGGATACCGTGGTTTCTCTGATCACCGAAGGCAGCTCTACCGATGACCAGGGACGTCCGTTCCGCCGTCGGCGCGCGTGGCCGGTGATCGCCGTGTTCGCGGTACTCGCATTGATCGGCAGTGTCTTGTGGGTCCGCATCCTGAGCGCCGAGGCGGAAGTCAGTGACACCGTCGCCTGCAACCTGCCGCAACCTTCGTCCGATCCTTCGGCAGCGGCGCCACTACCGCTGGGAACCGTCGTCGACCGCTCGAAGCTGCTCGACGTGGATCCCGCTCCCCTCGCCGCCACCAAGGTTCGTGTGTTCAACGCCAACGGTGAACACGGCCAGGCGGCCCAGGTGGCAGCGCAACTGAGCGAGTTCGGCTTCTCCAGCGCGCCGGACGTCCAGGTCGGAAACGACCCCGTCTACGTCGACCAGAACATGGAGTGCCAGGGTCAGATCCGATTCGGAGCGAACGGCCTTGCCGCCGCCAGTTCCGTCTGGCTGGTCGCCCCCTGCGCCGAACTGGTCCAGGACGGCCGCGGCGACGACACCGTCGACCTGGCTCTCGGCACCTACAACAAGGGCGCCCTGACCCCCAACACCGACGCCACCGCGATCTTGCATGCTCTGGCCGAGCAGCCCGCAAACGCCGAAGTCGCTCCGATGGACATCGCACTGCTCAAAGCAGCGCGCACGGCGCGCTGCTGACAGGCCTCAGCTCGGAATCGGCTGATCTGCGCCGATCGAACTGAGCATGTGCGCGAACTGCTCGGCGATCGCCGGAGCGACTGCGTAAACGACATCGCCGTCGGCGGACGTGGAATTGGGCGCCGGGACGTTGATCACGGCGCCCGCTTCGGAAGCGATCAAGGAGCCGGCTGCCCAGTCCCACGGACTCAGTCCGTGTTCGAAGTGAGCGTCGACCCGGCCGGTGGCAACCATGCACAGATCCAACGCAGCCGAACCGATGCGTCGGATGTCGCGGACCTGCGGCAGGATCTGCCCGATCAACGTGCCCTGCACCTTCCGGCGATCCGCTCCGTAACCGAAGCCGGTGGCCAACAGCGCCATTGACAGCTCGGTCACCTCATTGGCTTGCAGGTCGCTGACGACGCCGTCGGCCGTGGTCATGGTTGCACCGCCGCCCCGATGCGCGGCGTACGTGGTTTCCAACGACACGTCGACGACAGCCCCGGCTACCGAGAACCCGTCGATCTGTACGGCCACCGAGATGGCGAACGCGGGGATTCCGTAGAGAAAATTCACCGTGCCGTCGATGGGATCGACAACCCATCGAACTCCCGCGGAATCGTCGGTGTCTCCGCCACCTTCCTCACCCAGGATCGAATCTGCAGGCCGCCATTGCGCTAGAAGGTCGCGAATCACCTGTTCGGTTTCGGTATCGACCACCGTGACGGGATCGGTGGGCGTGCTCTTCGCCGCAACCGAACCACCCTCGGCGGCACCGGAGCCCACCAGGCCGAATACCTCGGGCCGACGCAAGCGGACGTGTTCGGCTGCGCGTTCGGCGACGGCTACGGCTACTTCCCGCAACTGTGCGGGGTCCAGAGAATCGGCGGAAAAGTCGGGCAACGTTCTTTCTGAAGGGCGCACCGGACCATCGCAACACATCTCTACCGAGGGGCACCACTCGAACGTCTCGAGGCGGGCGGTTCGAGAGGACGCGCCCGGGTCCTCGTTCGGGTTAGTGTTTGCAACGGTAGATCGTGACCTCGAATTCGACACTCAGGAGCGCAGGACGATGACAACCACAGGTTTCGGGATCGACGTCGGCGGCAGCGGTGTCAAGGGCGGCACGATCGACCTGAGCACCGGGGAAATGATCGGTGACCGCATCAAGATCCTGACCCCGCAGCCGTCCACACCCGATGCGATCGCGGGCACTGTCGCCGAGATCGTCGAGCAGGCCAAGTGGACCGGTCCGGTCGGCATCACCTTGCCCGCTGTCGTGACCGGCGGCGTCGCGCGAAGCGCCGCGAACATCGACAAGTCCTGGATCGACACCGACGCCGCCGCTCTGTTCGGCAAGGCACTGGGCGGGCGCGAGGTCACCGTCCTCAACGACGCCGACGCTGCCGGAATCGCCGAGGACTCGTTCGGAGCGGGCAAGGACACCTCCGGCGTCGTGATCTTGTTGACCTTCGGCACCGGAATCGGATCTGCCGTGCTGCACAACGGAGTTCTGTTGCCCAACACCGAGTTCGGTCACCTCGAGGTCGACGGCAAGGAAGCCGAGCACCGGGCGGCGTCGTCGGTGAAGGAGAAGAAGGACTGGAGCTACAAGGAGTGGGCCGTCGAGGTCTCGCGAGTTCTGACCACCTTCGAGAACCTGCTCTGGCCAGACCTCTTCATCGCCGGAGGCGGTATAAGCCGCAAGCACGAGAAGTGGATTCCGCATCTGACCAACCGCACCAAGGTCGTCCCCGCCACCCTTCTCAACACCGCGGGAATTGCCGGAGCTGCGCTCGCATCGGTCGGACTGACCAGGCCGGCCTCCGTCGCCGGATGAGAAAACCCGCACGTGAAAAGCGGAAAATCTACCTGTTACGGCCCGCCGTGACGTAAGAGTTTCCTGAGAGTCGTTACAATGGTGAAGTCCGGCTGCGCGCCGGCCAACAACCATTGACCTCTCCGCCGGATCACCACTCTGGCGTGACGCCGCACGACACCGTCACGAAAGGGCGTACGTGGCAGCCACCGATACACGTCAGACTGCTGATTCTCCATCAGAGTCAGAGCCACAATCTCCAGCCGTGGAGGCGGCCACCGTCACCGCTCCGGCAGCCAAGAAGGCTCCGGCGAAAAAGGCCCCCGCCAAGAAGGCAGCAGCAAAGAAGGCTCCGGCCAAGAAAGCTCCGGCCAAGAAGGCAGCAGCTAAGAAGGCCAGCCCCAAGAAGGCCGGCGATCCTGACGCCGAAGACGGCGATGTCGAGTTGGAAGACATCGACATCACGGACGGCGACCTTGCCGAGGTCGAGTCCGATGTCGTCGAGGTCGTAGCAGTCGGCGAAGACGAAGAGACCGCTGCAGAGCCGTCCGAGAAGGACAAGGCTTCCGGCGACTTCGTCTGGGACGAGGAAGAGTCCGAGGCTCTCCGCCAGGCACGCAAGGATGCCGAACTGACGGCGTCCGCCGACTCGGTTCGCGCCTACCTCAAGCAGATCGGCAAGGTCGCACTCCTCAACGCCGAAGAGGAAGTCGAACTGGCCAAGCGCATCGAGGCCGGCCTCTACGCCGTGCAGATCATGCAGGACCTCGCTGACAAGGGCGAGAAGTTGCCTGCGGCTCAGCGACGCGACATGAGCTGGATCTGCCGCGACGGCAACCGCGCCAAGAACCACCTCCTCGAGGCCAACCTCCGCCTGGTCGTCTCGCTGGCCAAGCGCTACACGGGCCGCGGCATGGCGTTCCTGGACCTCATCCAGGAAGGCAACCTCGGTCTGATCCGTGCAGTCGAGAAGTTCGACTACACCAAGGGTTACAAGTTCTCGACCTACGCCACGTGGTGGATCCGTCAGGCCATCACCCGCGCAATGGCCGACCAGGCTCGCACCATCCGTATCCCGGTACACATGGTCGAGGTCATCAACAAGCTCGGCCGTATCCAGCGTGAGCTGCTCCAGGACCTGGGCCGTGAGCCCACGCCGGAAGAGCTCGCCAAGGAAATGGACATCACGCCGGAGAAGGTGCTGGAAATCCAGCAGTACGCGCGTGAGCCGATCTCTCTCGACCAGACCATCGGCGACGAGGGCGACAGCCAGCTCGGTGACTTCATCGAGGACTCCGAAGCTGTTGTCGCAGTCGATGCCGTCTCGTTCACCTTGCTGCAGGATCAGCTGCAGTCGGTACTCGAGACGCTGTCCGAGCGCGAAGCCGGCGTGGTTCGCCTCCGCTTCGGTCTCACCGACGGTCAGCCGAGGACTTTAGACGAAATCGGACAGGTCTACGGCGTCACGCGTGAGCGTATCCGCCAGATCGAATCGAAGACGATGTCGAAGCTGCGCCACCCGTCGCGTTCGCAGGTTCTGCGCGACTACCTCGACTAGTCACCAGCTATGCACAGAAGAGCCGCTCTCCGGATCTCCGGAGAGCGGCTCTTGTGCGTTTGCCGCCTCAGACCAAGAGTGTGTCCCGGAGTTGTGCGACATCGTCCTCGCTCAACTGAAGGCCGTCCCGGACGTAGTTGTCGAAGTTGCCGTACACCCGATCCACCGTGGCGAAAGACGTGTCCAGCCAAGACTGTTCGACGCCGTCGATGAACGCGCTCCCCGTGCGGGGTCCGGTGAGGTACTGATTGCTGAGCATGTAATCGGCGTTCACGTCGGTGCGACTCACGCCGAGGACGGTCAGGAGAACTGCGGTCATCCAACCGGTACGGTCCTTGCCCGCCGAGCAGTGGTAGAGGACTGCACCGTCGGTGTTCGCGACGTTCACCAGCGCGTCGTGGAATGCGCGGCTCGCCCCCGGATCGGTCACCATCAACGCGTACATCGTCGGCATGTCCACCAGCGCCGGGAGGTTGGCGGGGTTGGTTCCGATGACGTCGAACCAGTTGCTTCGCGCCCCGTTCGGAAGGCGATCCTGCGAGAGCGTTCGTTCGACGACCGTACGGAAGTCGTCGACCGATTCCACTCCGTGTTCGCTCAACGACGCGAGATCCGACGGTGTCAGCTTGTCGAGGGCATTCGAGCGAAATACCTTCCCCCACCGAACGGTCTGCCCGTCCGCGGCGTCGTAGCCACCGATGTCACGCGCGTTCGACGCACCCTCGAGGTGTAGCGATCGATCCGCGGCAACCTGCGCAGCTGTGGGTCCGGCGTGGTCGAGAGCGGGAATTCCACCGGCGAGCGCCGGGACCGGTGCACACGAGATGATCAGCGCACACAGAGCGGTCGCGGCGGGACGGGCGATTCTGTTCGACATCCGGACAGAATAGGACCGCAATCAGGACTTCGTACGAACCTTGATGTACAACGAGGCGACCGGTTCGATAACTCTTGCCGCCACCGGGCCGATGACCGCCATCAGGAGCACGTAAGCAGTTGCCAATGCGGCAAGTTCGGCGTCGACGGCGCCTGCGGACACCGCGAGGCCTGCGATGATGATGGAGAACTCACCGCGGGCGATCAGAGCGGCACCGGCGCGCGCCTGACCCATTCGCGCGACACCCTGACGTCTGGCCGCCCAAGCGCCGGTTACCAGCTTCGTGATCGCCGTGACCACTGCCAGGATCGCGGCCCATCCGAGGACTGGCGGAATGGAACTGGGATCGGTGTTGAGACCGAAGACCACGAAGAACATTGCGGCGAACAGATCTCGAAGGGGCTCGAGCACGCGACTGGCATTGTGCGCCGTCGACCCCGAGATCGCGATTCCGAGGAGGAATGCGCCCACAGCCGCCGACACCTGCATCGCCGAACTGATGCCGGCGACCAACAGTGCGGCACCGAGCAGCTTGAGCAGGAGCGTCTCACTGTCGGGACTGTCGAGGAGGGCGGAAACGTACCGTCCGTATCGGAGGGCCACGACAAGAACCACGGTGATGACCAACAACGAGATCCCGACCGCTTCGAGCCCGCCCATGAAGCTCACGCCCGCGAGCATCGCGGTCAGAATCGGCAGGTACAGCGCCATCGCCAGGTCTTCGAACACCAGAATCGACAGCACGACCGGTGTCTCGCGGTTACCGAGGCGCCCCAGGTCGCTGAGCACCTTGGCGATGATTCCCGAAGACGAGATGTAGGTGACGCCGGCCATGACCGTCGCCCCCACGACGCCCCAGCCGAGCATCAAGCCGACAACCGCGCCAGGTGTGGCGTTGAGGACGATGTCGACGATGCCGGCTACCCGCGAGCGTTTGAGACCGGTGACGAGCTCGGCCGCAGTGTATTCGAGCCCCAACAGCAGCAAGAGCAGGACGATCCCGATCTCACTTGCCAGATGGGAGAACTCGCCGATGTCGCCGAGCTGGATGAAACCGCCCTGTCCGAAGCACAGGCCGCCGATCAGGTAGAACGGGATCGGCGACATGCCGACGCGAGCAGCGAGCCGTCCGAGCAGTCCGAGCGCGAAGAAGACCGCGCCGAGTTCGATCAGTGCGAGGGTGGTTGTATCCACGCGCCAGTCAGCCGTTGGCCAAGATTTTTGCCGCTGCAGCCAAACCGTCCGGCGTTCCGACTGCCACGAGAAGGTCTCCCCCGGTGAACGTGAAGTCGGGGTTCGGAGACGGGCTCACCTGTCCTGCCCGCATGACGGCGACGATGGACACTCCGGTACGCGTGCGCATGCCGGTGTCCCCGAGGGTCTGTCCGTCGTAGCGAGAACCGTCCTTGATGTAGAGCTGTTTGGTTCGAATGCCCGGAAGATCACGGTGCTCTTCCTCGAGCTGAGCAACGAGCTGTGGGGCACCCAGGAGATTGCTGAGCGCTGCCGCTTCCTCGGTGGTCAGAGGCAGCGAAGCAGCACACGCGTCAGGGTCGTCTGCCTTGGAAACGATGAGGTCGGTATGACCGTCCCGATGGGTGACGACACCCACGCGACGACCGGAAGACAGAACAAAATCCTTGCGCGTCCCGATCCCCGGTAGTGGGGTGACTTCTACGTTCATATATCAACGGTAGCGCCGATCGGTGACCTGCATCGCGGGAGGGCCGTAATCCGCGGGGCACAGTTCACGACCGGCCAACCGGCGACCTACCGAACCGGCGAAAACACGCCGTTCTCGCCCGGAAAATACTCGACGACAGCGGTGACGGCTGCGACGGGAATCGGGGCGTACAGATGCGGGAATCGCATCGATTCCGGGTCCGAGGGGACACCCGGTTCGTACTTGACCTGACCGCCGAGCAAGGCCGGATCGATAGCCAGAAGGACTATGTCGTCACGGCCGGCAAAGATCCGATTGGCCGGGAGATGCACTTGCGCCGGAGTCGACATGTGGACAAATCCCTCCGCCTCGAATCCGTCGGGGATACGTTCACCGAGCTGTTGTGCCCGCGCCCACTCCTCGCGCGTGCACATGTGGAGCAACTCGACGCTCTCGTCGACAAGTGGTTCGCGTCCCGGGTTCATCCGCCCAGAATATCGGGCTGAGGTCGGCGATCCGAATCAGCTGTCAGCGAACAATCTTCACCCGAGAATGCCTGCCCAGCGCATTTCCAGTGAGACACAACACTAAGAAACGCCTTCGGGAACAACCCGTAAACCCCAAACGTCTGTAAGAGTGGATCTACCGCGCCATTCCGACGCGGCGGACCAGGCCCCAGGCACGCGGCCCGAATGCCGCAAAGCCAGTACGGAGGAGTCATGCCCGGAACACTGACCAGCCCACAGTTGACCGCTGCCGACCGGTGCGACCGGTGCGGTGCCGGAGCACGCGTACGCGCCGTGCTTCCCACCGGCGGCGAGCTTCTCTTCTGCGGACACCACGCAACCGAACACGCGGATCGACTTCGCGAGATGAATGCCGTCGTCTCCGAAAGCGAACCCGCAATCTGACCTGTCAGCCGGGGGTGGCCTCTTCACGAGGCGCGCCATGAACGCCAGAACGGGCGATCACAGTCACTGTGATCGCCCGTTCTGCCATTCCGGGGCCGCAAGCACGCGAAGCGTGCGGGACCGGTATCGGCTGCTACCAGCTGCGGAGAATCGCGATGCGCTCGGTCAGCTGATCGACAGTAGCGATGGCCGTCGGCGGACCGCCGCACACCCGGCGCAGTTCCGCGTGAATGATGCCGTGCGGCTTACCGGTGCGGTGGACGTTCATCGCCACCAACCCGTTGAGCTCCTTGCGGAGCGCTCCGAGCTGATCTGCCGTGGCCGCTCGATCGGATACCACTGCCGCCGTGGGTTGCGGTGCGGCGGCCTTGGCCGAGTTGGCCTCGACCTGTGTCTGCTGGCGTTGACGCAGCAATGCCCGCATCTGATCGGCGTCGAGTAGGCCTGGCAGACCGAGGTAGTCGGCTTCCTCGTCACTTCCGGCGAATGTCGCGGTACCGAAGGATGATCCGTCGTAGATCACCTGGTCGAGTTCGGCATCGGCGCCAAGGGACGTGAACGCCTTCTCCTCCTCGCCCAGCTCGTCCTTCTGCTTGTTCGCATCGGCGAGCAGGTCGTCTTCGAGGCCGTCCTTCTCGCGGTGCGGCTTGCCGAGTACGTGGTCACGCTGAGCCTCGAGCTGTGCAGCAAGGTCGAGAAGCACCGGCACCGACGGCAGGAAGACGCTGGCAGTTTCGCCCTTACGACGCGAGCGCACGAAGCGCCCGATCGCCTGAGCGAAGTACAGCGGAGTCGACGCGCTGGTCGCGTACACACCGACCGCCAGACGGGGAACGTCGACGCCCTCGGACACCATGCGGACCGCGACCATCCATTTCTGGTCGCTCGCACCGAATTCGGCGATTCGCTTGGACGCGGTGGGGTCGTCGGACAGCACGACAGCCGGCTGTTCGCCGGTGATCGCGGTCAGGGCCTTCGCGTACTCGCGGGCCACTGTCTGGTCCGTCGCGATGACAAGTCCGCCGGCATCGGGCATACCGGTACTGCGCAGCTGCGCCAAACGGGTGTCTGCTGCTTGCAGCACGGCAGGAATCCAGTCGCCGGCAGGGTCCAAGGCCGTACGCCATGCCCGAGTCGTCTGCTCGGCGCTCAGCGGCTCGCCGAGTCGAGCGGTGAATTCCTCGCCGGCGTTGTTTCGCCACCGTGCCTCGCCCGAGTAGGCGAGAAACACGACGGGGCGAACCACACCGTCCTTGAGGGCATCCGAATATCCGTAGGAGTGATCGGCTTTCGAGCGGAGCAGACCTTCCTTGTCCGGCTCGTACTCGACAAAAGGAATGGCACTGTCGTCACTGCGGAACGGGGTTCCGGTCAGTGCGAGACGCCTGGTCGCGTCGCCGAACGCTTCACGAATGGCGTCGCCCCAGCTCTTGGCGTCGCCGCCGTGGTGGATCTCGTCGAGGATGACCAGCGTCTTGCGGCCCTCGGTCCGCACACGATGCTTCGACGGGTGCGAGGCAACCTGGGCGTAGGTCAGCACGACGCCGTGATAGTCACTCGAGGTCTGGCCGGTCGAGTTGGAGAACCGCGAGTCCAATGCGAGGCCAGAGCGCTGAGCGGACTCCGCCCACTGGTGCTTGAGGTGCTCGGTCGGCGCCACGACGGTTATCTGGTCGACCGTCCGGTCACGGAGCAATTCCGAAGCTACCCGCAGAGCGAAGGTGGTCTTACCTGCTCCCGGCGTTGCGACCGCCAGAAAGTCACGCGGACTGCTGGAAAGGTATTTGGTCAGTGCACGGCGCTGCCATGCACGAAGGGAACCGGTAGGGGCGCCAGGTTGGGTTCCCGCGGATTGAGCTCCGGCGGGTTCGGGCGACTTGCCGAACTCGGCTGCCACGGTCTCAGACGTCATAGGCCGCGCCTCCACTGGAATCGCACTGTTGTCTCGCGCTCCTCGAATTTTCATCAATGTCCGGCGACGAGCCTAGCCGCCGCCACCGACGAAAGCCGCACTCGAAGCGCGTACTCATGGCCGTTCTCACTCCGGCCGGCGAGGTTTCGCTTCTCTCGCATCCTGCCGACCTGCACGCGAATTGTCTCAGAAATGTGCGACACGTCGGCGCCATGGTTGGGCAACCGGGTGTGTCGTCAGGGATGCTGGAGACATCATGAGTGAAGCGCGAGGCGAGAAGTCGAGCGGAAGTGATCTGCACCACCGCAGATGGCATCCGCTACGCCGCACCGGGCAGTTGATCGGTCGAACCCTGAGCAAGGCCTGGGACGATTCCATCTTCGGAAAGGCGGCTACGGCCGCGTTCTGGCAAACGCTGTCGCTTGCTCCCCTGCTGCTCGGCCTTCTGGGAATGATCGGCTACATCGGTGGGTGGTTCGGACCCAACACCGTCGAGATCATCGAATCCAAGATCGTCACGTTCAGCGGAACGATCTTCAGCGAAAGCGTCGTCGACCAGATCATCCGCCCGACGGTGACGGACGTCCTTCAGCGCGGACGCCCGGAGATCATCTCGGTGGGCTTCCTGCTCTCCCTGTGGGCGGGATCATCGGCGATCAGTACGTTCGTCGACTCGATCGTGGAAGCACACGGGCAGCAGGATGCCCGCAATCCCATCTGGCAGCGCATCTTCGCCCTGCTGCTCTACGTGATGTTCCTGGTGATGGCGGTGTTCATCCTGCCGCTGGTAGCTCTGGGGCCGACGCTCGTCGGGCGAGCACTGCCGGCCTCCTGGTACGTGGTCGGATCGAATCTGGTCGACACGTTCTACTACCCCGCTGTCGGTCTGCTGGTGATCATCGGCCTCACGACGCTCTACAAGGTCGCTCTGCCGAAGTCGCTGCCGTGGCATCGGCTGCTCGCGGGCGCCCTGGTCGCCGGTGTGTTCTTCATGGCCGCCAGCACCGGATTGCGCTGGTACCTGGGATTCGTCACCAGCACCGGCTACACGTACGGCGCGTTGGCAACGCCGATCGCGTTTCTGCTCTTCACGTTCTTCCTCGGTTTTGCCGTCGTCCTCGGCGCCGAGTTCAACGCGACGGTTCAGGAGTTCTGGCCCGCTCGTGCCACTCGGATGGAGCAGATGCGAGAGTGGCTTGCGGCTCAGAACACCGACGAAAAGACCGGTCCGGTCACCAACCTGACCTGGCACCTGGCCACCAGCCCCATCCGCATCTCGGGCGACAAAGCGGACCCGGCCACGGTCCCCTCGTACGGGCGGCCCCGCAGCAGACAAACCGAGAGCAGACAATCGGAGTCGCGCCAGAACTCGTGCGTCGACCAAGATCCCTGCGATGAACCGCACGCAGACGCGAAGAGCCCGGCGGCCGACTGCGTCGAGGCTGTCGATCCGCCGAGCTCCGGAAGTACTCCCGCTCGCGTGACCCGAGGTCAGTCGCCCTTACGGAGTCCTTCGTAAATCTTCTTGCAGTCCGGGCACACCGGTGATCCCGGCTTGGCGGACTTCGTCACGGGAAACACCTCACCGCACAGCGCGACGACATGGGTTCCCATGACGGCGCTCTCGGCGATCTTGTTCTTCTTCACGTAGTGGAAGAACTTCGGGGTGTCGTCGTCGGTCGTTTCGTCGGTGGAGACGTCGGGACGTTCCTTGGTTTGAGTGCTCACCCCTCCAATAATGCCGTCTCCGTCACAGCGGTGCGACCCACGGGTCGTGTGCAATTGTCGGCCGAGAGTGGAACAGTGGAGTCATGGCACGAAATGGCGCGTTCGGCAGGTCCGACGAGGCCGGGACTCCCGACAATCCCGTACTGATCACCGAAGCGCAGCAGTCCGTCGAAGAACAGCACAAAGCCCGAGTGCGCAAGTACATGATCATCATGTCCTTCCGGTTCCCGGCGTTGATCCTCGCGGCGATCGCGTACGGCATCTGGGCCAACGCCTGGATCTCGATGCTCATCATCGGTGCATCCATTCCGCTTCCCTGGATCGCCGTCCTGATCGCCAACGACCGACCACCGCGCACCAAGGACGAACCGAGTCGATACGACGGACGAAAGAAGACCGCAGGCGAGATCGAATCCGCGACGCACCACACCATCGAAGGCTGACAAGTTCCGCCTGCGAGAATGACAGGGTGAGAAGCGAAACGCTCCTGTCCATCACCCCTGCGCTGCGTGAGGCTCTGCTTCGCAATCGATTCGACACCGGAACCATGCTCGAGGCGTTGGGTCCCGAAGTTCACGCTGCTCTCGGTCGAAGTGAGCCGGTGCCCGTGCGCCGCGCCACCCGAGAACTCGGGGACCTGGGCGTTCTCATCAGACTGTTCCTTCTCGCCGATGACTGCCCGGCGGGCGACGTCGCCGCGGCGCTGGCTCCGCTGACAATCGCGCAGTGCGTCGACGCCGGTCTGCTCGAAGGTGAGAACTTCGACAGTGAGAATCCGCTCGTGCGGGCCGCGGTGGATCTTCGCCCCATCGACGTCGGCGACGGCGATCGTTGGGTGATCTCGGATCTCGACGGCGGAATCCGTCCCAAGAAGGCCACGGCCGATCATGTGCTGGGCGTCGGGCATGCGTCACTGTCCTTGCTGCAGGCCACGCCCACCGCGAGGGTCGGCAGCGTGCTCGACCTCGGTACGGGATGCGGCATCCAAGCCCTGCACGCGAACACGTACGCCGATTCGGTCACCGCAACCGACATCAATCAACGCGCTGTCGACCTCACGGCAGCAACCATGGCCCTCAACGGACTGGACGTCGAACTCCTTCAAGGGTCCTGGTTCGAACCCGTCGAGGGTCGAACCTTCGACCAGGTGGTCGCCAATCCGCCGTTTGTCGTCGGCGAGGCACGCGTCCATCACACGTACCGCGATTCCGGCCTCGATCTCGACGGTGCGAGCGAATTGATGATCTCGCAATCGATCGATTACCTGAACCCCGGCGGCACGGCAGCTCTGCTGGCGTCCTGGGTGCACGTCGAAGGGCAGGACTGGCGGTCGCGGATCGCGTCGTGGCTGCCGGCCCACGGCGTTGATGCCTGGGTGGTCCAGCGCGATGTCGCGGATCCGGCTCTGTACGTCGGCACGTGGCTCAAGGACGGCGGGCAGGATCCTCGAGATCCGGAAACGGCATCGAGAGCAAACGCCTGGCTGGATCACCTCGAAGAAGCCGATGTCGAGGGCGTCGGCTTCGGTTTCGTGTTTCTTCGCCGCACCGACTCCCCCACCGACCTGATGGCCGAGGACCTCATGCACGGCTTCTCGGACCCGCTCGGGGCCGAGGCGCTCGCATACTTCGACCGTCTTGCCTGGTTGCGTGAACACGACGTCCTCGAGGAACGCTTCGTCCTCGATCCGGACACGGCTCTCGAACGCGTCTACCTCCCCGGTGACGAGGGATGGCAACAAGTGGTCACGCGCGTGCACCGCGGCAACGGACCGCACTGGCAGCACGAGATCGACGAGCTCGGTGCTGCGCTGTTGGCCGGACTCCGAGCGGATGGACTGGTGGTCGACGAATTGATCGAACTTCTTGCCGCGGCGAACGGCGAAGACCCGGACCAGCTACGTGAGGCCGTCGTCACAATGATGGTCTCGCTGGTTCGACACGGGTTGGTGCTTCCCGTCACGAACTGAGTTCCCGGTGAGTTGCAGATCTTTGTGTTCTCAGCAACTTCTCAGGACGACTGGGAAATAACTGCAGGTCACGGCGATTTAGCGGAAATCGGCACGGGAACTTTCCCGGAACTCTCACACGTTGAACTGTGTGAGAGACCGCCGATAGGGAGGCAAGTCATGACAAGCCCCAGCACCACTACTCGCATTCGTCCGAGCGCCGCAGATCTGGACGCCCAGAGCCCGGCCGCAGACCTGGTCCGCGTCTACCTGAACGGGATCGGTCGTACCGCACTGCTGACAGCAGCAGACGAGGTCGAACTGGCGAAGCGAATCGAAGCGGGGCTGTACGCCAGCCACGTCCTTGCCACGGGAAAGCGCCTGACAGTCGCCAAGAAGAGGGATCTCGCAACGATCGTTCGCGAGGGACAGTCGGCACGTAGCCACCTCCTGGAAGCGAACCTGCGACTCGTCGTGTCGCTGGCCAAGCGCTACACCGGCCGCGGCATGCCGCTCCTCGATCTGATTCAAGAAGGCAACCTCGGACTCATCCGTGCAATGGAGAAGTTCGACTACGCCAAGGGCTTCAAGTTCTCGACGTACGCCACCTGGTGGATCCGTCAGGCAATCACCCGCGGAATGGCTGATCAGAGCCGCACCATCCGGCTCCCAGTCCACCTCGTGGAGCAGGTCAACAAGCTCGCCCGCATCAAGCGCGAACTGCACCAGCAGCTCGGGCGAGAAGCCACGGACGACGAGTTGGCCGAAGAGTCGGGCATCCCGGCGCACAAGATTGCCGACCTGCTCGACCACAGCCGCGACCCGGTAAGCCTGGACATGCCTGTGGGCAACGACGAAGAAGCGCCCTTGGGCGATTTCATCGAAGATTCCGAGGCGACCTCGGCCGAGAACGCCGTCATCGCCGGTCTGCTGCACAGCGATGTGCGCAGCGTGCTCGGGACGCTCGACGAGCGGGAGCAGCAGGTCATCCGACTTCGCTACGGTCTCGACGACGGCCAGCCCCGCACCCTCGATCAGATCGGCAAGCTCTTCGGCCTCTCGCGTGAGCGGGTTCGTCAGATCGAGCGTGAGGTCATGGGCAAGCTCCGCGTCGGCGATCGCGCCGAGAAACTGCGGTCCTACGCGAGCTGATCAAACAACACAGCACGTGCGTCAGCGCGCCACACCACGCGCGCTGACGCACCGCACAAAGCACCGGCCACCGCTACTTCCCTCCCCCTCGGGAATGTGCGGTGGCCGGTGTTGTTCGCTGTGTCTACCGCAGCCGCCTGGGCCCCAGGTCGATTGCGCTCGGCTCAGGTCCGATTCGGACACGTGAATCGGTGATCTCCGCGCCGGTAGCCGAAGCGAGTACCGGCTCACAGGCCAGTTCGCGGACTTCGGGAATGTCGTCGGCCAGCGCCGAGATGCGCTGGACCAGATCAACCAACGCACCCTTGTTGACCGGAACGGCGTTGCGGTATCCGGAGAGAAGCGGCGCGGCCTTGGGCGCGTCGATCAATTCCGTAGCAGCGTCCTCGGTGAGAGGCAGTACGCGATAGGCACGGTCACCGAGGAGATCGGAGATCACACCGGCAAGCCCGAACGAGATCAGCGAACCGAACGACGGGTCGTCTTGGACACCAACCACACATCCGATGCCCTTGGTTGCCATTTTCTGCACGTGCAGCAGCGGTTCACCCGACGCGGCCGCAAGATCTCGGTAAGCGAGGCGCACCGATTCCGGTCCACTCAGATCCAGCCTGACGCCGCCCAGATCCGGTCGGTGTCGCCACATTTCGCCGGTTGCCTTGACCGCGACCGGGTAGCCGACAGCATCCGCTGCCTCTACTGCTTCGTCTTCGCTCAGGACCGAACGGAATTCGACGACGGCGACCCCGTAACACTCGAGCAGCGCCGCCGCTTCCACATCTGAAAGCCAACGGCCAGGAGAGTTTTCAAGCCAATCAGCCACCATCTTCTGGGCTCGCTCGGAGTCGATACCCACGGGGCGAACCACCTTCGACGCAGGCTTGCTGCGCCACTCCGCGTATCGCCAAGCCCTCGCCAACGCCAGGGCAGCACGCTCCGGCCCCGGGTAGGACGGCACCGAACCGCGGGTCGGGTTACCGACTTCGTCACGAACTGCCAGGACGTCCGGCACACCCTCAGCTGCGAGGAACGTGGTGAGAATCGGCTTGTCCGAGCCTGCGACGGCGTCCTTGAGTGCTTTCGCGAACGGCTCGACCGGAATGGCTACCGGAGGAACGAAGACGGCGATGACGGCATCGACGTCGAACGACGCCAAAGCGTCGCGCACGGCAGTGGCGAACAGTTCCGGACTCGCCTGGGCGCCGAGGTCGACCGGGTCGCTGACCTGCAGACCTTCACTGCGGGCCGCGTCCGCAGCAAGGACACCGAGCGCGGTCGAGTTGCCGATGACCGCAAGCCGTGGGCCGGCGGGCAACGGTTGGTATCCGAAGAGCAAGGCGCAGTCGAACAATTGTGAAATGGACCCGACCTGAATGACGCCCGCCTGTTCGAAGAGGGCGCGGACGATCGAATCGTCGATCTCGACTCCGGTGGCGGCGAGCACCGGCGGAACCGCGTGCCGACCGCTCTTCACCGCGACGATCGGCTTCTTCCGCGCAACTCGACGCGCGATGCGAGAGAACTTCCGTGGGTTGCCGAAGCTCTCCAGATAGAGAAGGACCACTTCGGTGGACTGGTCGGAATCCCAGTACTGCAGAAGGTCGTTACCCGAGACGTCCGCACGGTTACCGGCGGAAACGAAGGCGGACAATCCGATTCGGCTGCGAGCGGCTTCGTCGAGAATGGCGATACCGAGCGCGCCGGACTGACAGAAGAAGCCGACGTTGCCTGCCACCGGCAAGACCGGCGCGAGCGTCGCATTCAACGAAATCGCCGGGTCGTTGTTCGCGACACCCAGCGCATTCGGGCCGATGAGGCGCATACCGTGAGCGCGCGCTGCATGGACCAGTTTGCGTTCGGACGAGCGCCCGTCCGGACCACTCTCACTGAAGCCCGACGAGACGACCACCAGCGCTTTGACGCCCTTGTCGAGGCAGTCGTCGAGTACCGAATTGATCGATTCTGCAGGTACAGCCACGACGGCGAGATCGACGTCGTCGGGGATGTCACGAACCGTCGGATATGCCCGAACGCCGTGTACCGAACGATGCTCCGCGTTGACGGGATAGACCGGTCCGGTGAATCCGCCGCGCAGCAGGTTGGTCAACACCGCGTTACCCACTTTGGCCGGGTCCGCTGATGCGCCGATCACCGCCACCGATCGCGGGCTGAGCACGTTTCCCATGCTGCGGGCCTCAGCTGCCCGCTCACGCGAATTGCGTACTGAAACAAGCGCTTCCGTCGGGTCGATCGCGAATTCGAGTCTCAGCACGCCACCGTCGAAAGAGCGGCTCACCTGATACCCCGCCTCACGGAACACCGTCACCATGTTGCGGTTCTCGGAGAGGACCTCGGCGACGAACATCGTCAGACCGTTCTCGGCCGCTGCCGCTGCCAGGTACTCGAGCAGGATCGGGCCGAGGCCGCGCCCCTGGTGTGCGTCGGCGACGACGAAGGCGACCTCGGCAGACTTTCCGTCACCGACGTCGAGCAGTCGCTCGTATCGACCCACCGCGATGATCTCGTCGCCGAGCATCATCACGAACGCCACACGGTTGTGGTGGTCGACCGTCGTGAAGTTCTTGACGTCGCGCGCCGACATCGTGGGGTACGGGCCGAAGTAGCGCAGATACCGGGTGCGCTCGGAGAGTTTGCCGTGGAATTCGACGAGCTTGTCCGCGTCTTCGGGAACGATGGGTCGCAACGCCACCGCTCCGCCGTCGGAGGCGAGAACATCGACTACCCAGGAATGGGGATAGGTGTGAGCGGGGTCGGTCTTCGGCGCCTGGCCGCTCGCCTCGCCGCCTGCAGCTTCGGTATCGGACTGTTCAGTCACGGGGATCCTCCGGGTCGAGTCCGAGTAGCGGGAACGAAGCGCGACGTGTCGCGATGATCGCCGAGTCGATGCGGGTGAGTGCACGGTCCACCGAGGCGACACCTGTCTCCGGTGTACCACCCGGGCCGTCCCACGGCGTGTAGGCGACATCACCGCCGTCCCCCATGGTCGGCGGGAGGTCGACGCTCGGCGCTCGCAGCTTCGTCGATTCCTTCCAGTCTTCGGGGACAGCGATGTCGACGTCGATCTCGCGATCGAGCGCTGCAGCGATCAAGTGAGTCCATGCCCTCGGCACGACGCGCACCAGTCCGTATCCCCCGCCTCCGACTGCCAGCCACCGCCCCTCGGAGTAGCGGTCGGCGAGGTCACGCATCGCCAAAAACGCGGCGCGCTGACCGTCGACGGTGAGGGCGAGATCCGCGAGCGGGTCCTCGCGGTGCGAGTCGACTCCGCACTGGCTGATGATGATCTGCGGGCGGAAGGCTGCAATGGCTCCCGGGACGACGGCGTGAAATGCACGCAGCCACAACGCGTCGACGGTTCCGGGCAGCACCGGGATGTTCACCGCCGTACCTTCGGCGGCCCCGTCGCCGACTTCGCTCGACCATCCGGTGTTCGGCCACAAGGTTGCCGGGTGCTGATGCAGCGAGACCGTGAGCACCCGCGGGTCCCCGAGGAACGCATGTTGCACTCCGTCGCCGTGGTGAGCGTCGACGTCGATGTAGGCGATGCGGTCGTAGCCGTTGTCGAGCAGCCACGAAATCGCAACCGCCGCATCGTTGTAGACGCAGAATCCAGAGGCCCAATCCGCCATCGCGTGGTGCATGCCGCCGCCGATGCTGACCGCGCGCCTCGTACGTCCCGAAGCGATTTCCTGCGCTGCGGCCAGCGAGCCGCCGGCGAGGATCGCACTGGCTTCGTGCATGTGCGGGAAGACCGGGTTGTCCTCGGTACCGAGCCCGTGGGGAACATCCTGGCCGCTCACACCGTTGTTCGCAGAGTTACCCGCGTCTTTGACCGCTGCAAGATATGCCGGTGTGTGGATTCTGAGGAGGTCGGCATCGGACGCGGCACTCGGTTCGAGAAATTCGACGCCCTCGAGAAGTCCGAGGCTTCGCGAGAGTGCCATCGTGAGATCGAGGCGAGTGGGATTCATCGGGTGATCGGCGCTCCACCGATAGCTCAGGTACTCCGGACTCCACACCACGACTCGATTCGCTCGAGACGCCGCGGGGTCCCCGTCAGATCTGATCGACGCGGTCATGGGATCACGCTACTTCCTTCTCGTTTCGTGCTGCACACCACACTCGTGGCCCGCTTCGGAGACCGAGATCGAGTGACACGAATCCAATTCGGACACGCGCTGGACTCGCCGCGGTGGAGGCGGCACCGGAACCACGAACTGAACGGTAGAATGATCAACTGACGAAGGGGTTGAGTGTGAAGGATCTAGTCGACACCACGGAGATGTATCTCCGGACGATCTACGACTTGGAAGAAGAGGGCGTAGTCCCACTCCGGGCGCGGATCGCCGAACGGCTCGAACAGAGCGGACCCACCGTCAGCCAGACTGTTGCGCGCATGGAGCGTGACGGCTTGCTGATGGTCGCCGGCGATCGACATCTGGAACTCACCGACAAGGGTCGCGATCTCGCGATCTCTGTCATGCGTAAGCACCGGTTGGCAGAGCGCCTGCTGGTGGACGTCATCGGTCTCAAATGGGAAGACGTACATGCCGAGGCATGCCGTTGGGAGCACGTGATGAGCGAGGAGGTCGAGCGTCGGCTCGTCGTCGTTCTGAACAACCCCACGACGTCGCCCTACGGCAACCCGATTCCGGGCTTGGACCAGTTGGGACTCGACGGCCCGGTTGCCACCACCGAAACATTGGTGCGCCTGACCGATATTCCGCACGGCGCACAGACAGCTGTGGTCGTTCGGCGACTGGCCGAGCACGTGCAGTCCGATCCCGAGGTGATCGCGCAGCTGCGTGACGCCGGCGTCGTTCCCGACGCCAGGGTGACGGTCGAAACCCGTCCGGGCTCGGTGACGATCATCGTGCCGGGTCACAGCGGGTTCGACCTGTCCGAGGAAATGGCTCACGCCGTTCAGGTCAAGCAGGTCTGAGGAAGTAGATGAAACTCCTGGTCACCGGCGGCGCCGGTTACGTCGGCAGTGTGTGCAGCACTGTGTTGCTCGAGCGTGGACACGAGGTTGTCGTCATCGACGACCTCTCCACCGGAAATGCCGACGCGGTGCCTGCCGGTGCCGAGTTCATCGAAGGAGACGTGGGAGCGCTTGCTGCCGACGTCCTCGGCAGTGCGGGTTCACCGGTTTTCGACGGTGTGCTTCACTTCGCGGCGCAGTCGCTGGTCGGCGAATCGGTGCTGCACCCCGAAAAGTACTGGCGCGGAAACGTCGTCACGACCATCGAGTTGCTCGAGGCGATCCGTGTCTCCGGTACTCCGCGCCTCGTGTTCTCGTCCACCGCAGCTACGTACGGCGAACCGGAGCAGTCCCCCATCGTGGAGACCGCTCCGACCCGCCCCACCAATCCGTACGGCGCGACCAAGCTCGCGATCGATCATGCGATCACCTCGTACTCGATCGCCCACGGCCTCGGTGCGACGAGCTTGCGCTACTTCAACGTCGCAGGTGCGTACAAGTCCGCCGGCGAGAACCGGGTGATCGAAACCCACCTGATTCCACTCGTCCTGCAGGTCGCGCTCGAACAGCGGGACAAGATCTCGGTCTTCGGAACCGACTGGCCCACGCCGGACGGAACCGCGGTACGCGACTACATCCACGTGCTGGACCTCGCCGAAGCACATCTACTGGCGCTCGAATCCTCGGTTCCCGGCGAGCACCGCATCTACAACCTCGGAAGCGGTGCCGGCTTCAGCGTGCGCGAGGTGATCGCCGCCTGTGCGCGGGTCACCGGCCTGCCGATCAACGTCGAGGACGCGTCACGACGGCTAGGTGATCCGGCGGTACTGATCGCATCGAGCGACAAGGCGATTGCCGAGCTCGGTTGGACGCCCACGCGTACCGATCTCGACGTCATCGTCGCCGACGCATGGCAGTTCCTCCAGGATCTGGGCGACCGCTCACACGCTGCTCGCTAGCTTCCACTCGGCAGTGCCGGCGGCAAGCCGGTGATTCCGAGCGATTCCCCGATGGACAATCCGACGGCCGCGAGGTCACGGATTCCGTCGGGGCGCACACCGGATTGCAGCGATAGATCCAGCAATCCCGCCAAGGTGTGTTCCGAATCGGCCGACAGTGCGGCCGACAGCGCAACACCTGCCAGAGGGCCGTCGCCACGCACGTAAGCAAAGAAGCCGAGAAGTGTTGCCGGCCAAGCTCGTTCGGGCGACGGTACTTCATGGGTGAGCACGAGCCACAATTGCTCAGCATGTGCCGCAACGGACGTGATCGCCAATCCCAGCACCACGTCGCGCACGCGTACGTCCGTCAATGCGACCACCAGATCGGCGCATTCCTGCGGGTCAGGGCGGTGAGCGCCTGCCTCGACACGGCGGACGTGTTCCAACACCAGATCGATCCGGCACTGAACTGCGGTTTCACCGCTCGGTCCCCCACTGTGCGCGCTCGACTCTCGTCGGCTCGCGATCAGTCGGGCAATCGTGTCGTGATTGCGAGCGGCGCCGTGTACCCACCGGACCAGTTCCTCACGCGAACGGCGAATGACCCTCCCGCCCAACACCTGTGCTGCTGCAACCGACGAAGATGCCGGGTCTGGCAGGGTGCCGCGGTGAATCGAACGCATGACGCTCGTCCACGGCTGGCCAGATTCTATTGCGGCCGTGCACAATACGTCGGCCAGCTCGACGCAGGTTCCGCCGAGCATGTCTTCGAATACCTCGGCCAGCTCGATGGTTTCATCGATCAGAGTTTCAGCTGCCGAGCAATCGGTGATCACCACGAGAACGACCGCACGCGCGCCTTCCCCGTCACAGACGGCGGCGAACTGGCGCAGCGCCGCGCTCATCTGCCTCGCGGGCTTCCCCCTGACACTGGGAAAGTAGTCGTGCCGCATCACTGGTCCGAGCGTCGAGGCGGAGGCGCCCATCAGAGACAGCGCAACCACAGAGTTGGACGGATGGAAGCCCAGGAGTGCGGGTATTGCCGCGATCAATTCGCCTGGATCGGAGACGCGTTCGACGCATCCGAGAAGGGCGGCAAGGTCGTCGTCGGAGAATTCGAATTCTCCCGGAAGAGGTGATGTCGTCATGCACACACCGTCGCTGATCACCCTGACCCGGCCGTCTGCTCGACCAGGGAAAACAGCTGCGTCCAAGTCGTCTGTGGATTACCGCATTTGTTGGGGACCAAGTACCGCGCCGCACCGAGCAGTTCCGCTACTTGTCGGACCTGTGTGCTGCGAAATCACTTGCCTGCTTTGACCTTCTGTACGGCTGCGGTGAACGCTTGATCCAGCGGTGCCGTCGAGGGCGTCGCAGAACCGAACGTCATCAGTGTTGTCGCCACCCGTACGTCGCCGACCTGCGCGATCAAGGTCAGCATCGTCTGATCACCGGCTGTGGCCTTGGGGGACACGACAGTGCGGCGAAGTGACATCGTCTTGTCGGCATCGATCGGCGACGGCGGAAGAATTTCCGTCGTCACTGTCGTAGTGACGCCGTTCGCAGTGACAGTCATGGACGGGCACTGCCGAGTTTGCGCTTCCAACTCGTCCAGTGGTGCATCGACCTTCGTGAGTTCAACCGAAATCGTTGCCCTCGTCGCGTTGTCGGTCCCGACCGCCATCACGGTCCCGTTCGGACCGTAATCCTGTTCCGGTGGCTCACATTCGGACGGATCGACGGTAGCACCGCGCGGGACGCCGACTAGATCCGGCGCTGCCATCGGAACGGCTTGCGGGGGCAGCACAACAGCGCCGAAGGGCTCGGGGAATTCCTCGGGAGTCAGCAGCAGTTCGGACAGCGGTGCCGCCGTTTTCGGAGAGGTGGATTTCGGCGTCGAGGATTTGGGTGCAGCCGTCGTACTCGGCGCCGCCGTGCCGCTGTCGGTCGCACCGGCAGTCGCCGGCGCGGAGTCCGGAACGGGTGCTCCTTGGACAGACCCGGAGCAGCCCGCGAGTAATGCAACGGCGGCCACCGCAGCAAGTGAGCATGCGGCCACTCGCCTGGACGATCGTGGACACACCCGCATGTAAGCCTCCGCACTCGACCGATCCCGACAATCGACCAATCCATTTCGGACAAATCGGCCGTGCCGACCTTGTGTTCCACTCTGCCATGTCCGAAGCCGCGCACCCGACATCTAACGAACGCCCAGGCCAAGTGTCGAAAGATACCGCTCAGCTTCGCTCTCGGCGAACGCCCGTCTCGTCGGATCGGGAATGATCGGTCACCGACTCGGTGTTCTTACCGATGAACGTCTGATCCAGTGCTGTCGGGCACCTGACTCCGATGCTGTCGCGCGTGCGCCGATAGTGGACACTTGAGATCAAGACCGAAGAGCGAAGGGGACTGCGATGGACGAACAGTCGAGGATGTACGAGCTGGAATTTCCGGCGCCCCAGTTGGCGGCTGCCGACGGCCAGGGACCGATCCTGATTCACGGACTCGAGGGTTACTCCGACGCCGGTCACGCCGTGAAGTTGGCGACGACGCATCTGCGCGAAAGCCTCGAGACCGAGCTTGTCGCGTCGTTTGCTGTCGACGAGTTGATCGACTACCGCTCGCGTCGACCGACGATGACGTTCAAGGCCGATCATTTCTCCGATTACGACGCTCCGGCGCTCAATCTGTACGCACTGCGCGATACGGCCGGCACGCCGTTCCTGCTGCTCGCCGGGATGGAACCGGACCTCAAGTGGGAGCGGTTCACCACAGCTGTTCGACTGTTGTCCGAACAGTTGGGAGTGCGTCGAACCATCGGGCTCAACGCCATTCCGATGGCAATCCCGCACACCCGACCGCTGGGTGTGACAGCACATTCGACCAACAAGGACCTGATCCAGGACCATCAGCGTTGGTCAGGTGAACTGCAGGTTCCCGGCAGCGCATCATCACTGCTCGAGCTTCGTATGTCTCAGCACGGGCACGAGGCGATGGGCTTTTCGGTGCATGTCCCCCACTACCTCGCGCAAACGGACTACCCGGGCGCCGCAGAAACTTTGCTCGAAAACGTTTCCGAGGTTTCGGATCTGGAGTTGCCCTTGGTTGCACTGGGTGAGGCCGCGGCGCGCGTTCGGGAACAGGTTAACGAGCACATAGCCGGGAACGAAGAAGTTCAGACTGTAGTCCACGCTTTGGAGCGTCAATACGACACTTTTGTCGCCGCTCAGGAACAACAGTCGTCCCTTCTGGCCGGCGAGGCCGACCTTCCCAGCGGTGACGAGATCGGCGCAGAGTTCGAAAAGTTCCTGGCCGAACAGGCAGGAAATGACGACTTCGGCTCAGCTGGAGACCTCGATCGAGGCGACAACTGACGAAAATGTGACGGGCGGGGCGCATAATTCGACATTGTGCGCATTCCGCAACCCCTCCGTTACCTGGGCTGTTGTTCAGGACACATCCGTCGGATAGCCTCAAACTCTGTGTGATTTTCGTTGACGGCTCAACAACTGGAGCAGACAGTCAACGTGGTCACACGCCGAGCCAGGAGGCGACATGAGCAGACCACGGAACCGTCAGCTCCGACCGGTCCCCGACGAGGAACCGCGGATGATGTTCCGGACGATTCACGGCTACCGACGCGCATTTCGGATAGCCGGCGAGGGTCCGGCGGTACTGCTCCTGCACGGAATCGGCGACAACTCGTCGACGTGGACCGAGATCATTCCCCACCTCGCCAAGAAGTACACGGTCATCGCACCTGACCTGTTGGGTCACGGCCGTTCCGACAAGCCACGCGCGGATTACTCGGTAGCCGCGTACGCCAACGGCATGCGGGATCTTCTGTCGACGCTCGGCATCGAGCACGTCACCGTCATCGGGCACTCGCTCGGCGGCGGCGTAGCGATGCAGTTCTCCTACCAATTCCCACACATGGTGGATCGCCTCGTGCTGGTCTCGGCCGGTGGCGTCACCAAGGACGTCCATCCGCTGCTGCGCCTCATGTCCGTTCCGGTGGTCAACGAGGTGGTAAAGCTGCTCCGGATACCTGGTGCGATGCCGCTCGTCCGGATGGCCGGGAACCTTGCCGGCGTAGTTCACGGTTCAAATCTGCGTCCCGGCACCATGTTGCATGACACACCGGACCTGATTCGCGTGCTCGCTGATCTCCCCGACCCCACTGCCTACGAGGCCTACCTTCGTACGCTGCGGGCCGTCGTGGACTGGCGCGGACAGGTCGTCACGATGCTCGACCGCTGTTATCTGACCGAGAATCTGCCGGTTCAACTGATCTGGGGCGACGACGACTCCGTCATTCCCGTCTCCCACGCTCATCTCGCGCACGCGGCGATGCCGAACTCACGCCTCGAAGTCTTCCGCGGCTCGGGCCACTTCCCGTTCCGCGACGATCCGATGCGTTTCCTGCAGATCGTCGAAGATTTTCTTTCCAGCACCGCACCACTCGTCTTCGACGAGGCTCGCTGGCGCCACATGCTGATCTCCGGGGTCGGCGAGAACACCATCACCGGAACGTCGTCCACCCGCATGGCGGTGCTCGACGCCATGGGCTCGGACGAGCGAAGCGCAACCTGATCCACGGTTGCGGCTAGCCTGTACGAGTGCTGCTGACGGAACTTCTCCCCGACAACGCGGATCCTGATTCCGTTTTCGACGCCTTCTCTTCGTGGACCATCGAACGAGGTTTGACGCTCTACCCGGCCCAAGAAGAGGCCGTCATGGAGTTGGTCTCGGGTGCAAACGTGATCCTTGCGACGCCGACCGGGTCAGGCAAATCGATGGTGGCGATCGGCGCGCATTTCTATGCGATGTCGCTCGGCAAGCGCACGTACTACACAGCGCCGATCAAGGCCTTGGTGAGCGAGAAGTTCTTTGCACTGTGTGAGGTCTTCGGTGCCGAGAACGTCGGCATGATGACTGGCGACGCCGCCGTGAACTCGTCGGCGCCGATCATTTGTGCGACGGCCGAAATCGTCGCGAATCTTGCACTGCGCGAGGGCCCGAACTCCGATATCGGCCAGGTCGTGATGGACGAGTTCCACTTCTACTCCGAACCCGATCGAGGTTGGGCGTGGCAGGTTCCGCTCATCGAGTTGCCGCACGCCCAGTTCCTGTTGATGTCGGCAACTCTCGGTGAGGTCGACTTCTTCTCCGAAGATCTGACGCGGCGTACCGGGAAACCCACCACCGTCGTCTCCGGCACAGAACGCCCCGTGCCTTTGATGTTCTCCTACGCGACCACGCCGGTCGGCGAAACCATCGAAGATCTGGTGACCACCAACCAGTCCCCCGTCTACATCGTGCATTTCACGCAGGCCGCCGCGCTCGAACGCGCCCAGGCATTGACGAGCGTCAACTTCTGTTCCAAAGAAGAGAAGGAAGCGATCGCCGAGGCGCTGGGTGGTTTCCGCTTCACCACCGGGTTCGGAAAAACACTCTCCCGCCTGGTCCGGCACGGCATCGGCGTTCACCATGCGGGCATGCTGCCCAAGTACCGACGGCTCATCGAAGTTCTCGCACAGGACGGGCTTCTCAAGGTGATCTGCGGTACCGACACCCTCGGCGTCGGCATCAACGTCCCGATCCGCACGGTGCTGCTCACGGGTCTGGCCAAGTACGACGGCGTCCGCACTCGGCATCTGAAAGCCCGCGAGTTCCATCAGATCGCCGGCCGCGCGGGTCGTGCAGGCTACGACACGATGGGCACCGTCGTCGTCCAGGCACCGGAACACGAAGTAGAGAATCTGCGGGCAGTCGCCAAGGCCGGCGACGATCCGAAGAAGATCAAGAAGATTCAACGCAAGAAGGCTCCCGAGGGGTTTGTGTCCTGGAGCGAAGCGACGTTCGATCGCTTGGTCGCCGCCTCGCCCGAGCCGTTGGTGTCGCGATTCTCGGTCAGCAACTCGATGCTGCTCAATGTCATTGCCCGCCCGGGTAACTGCTTCGACGCGATGCGGCACCTGTTGGAGGACAACCACGAATCGCGTCCGGCGCAGCGCAAGCACATCCTCAAAGCGATCTCGCTGTATCGCGGATTGCTCAGCGCCGGCATCGTGGAACGCCTCGACGAACCCGACGAGTACGGCCGCATGGCTCGGTTGACGATGGACCTGCAACGCGACTTCGCCTTGAACCAGCCACTCTCACCGTTCGCCTTGGCGGCATTCGAACTTCTCGACGTCGAATCCGACAGTTACGCACTCGATGTCGTCTCGATCATCGAGTCGACGCTCGACGATCCGCGTCAGGTTCTGATGGCGCAGCAGCACTTCGCTCGTGGCGAAGCGGTTGCGCAGATGAAGGCCGACGGCATCGAGTACGAGGAGCGCATGGAACTCCTCGAAGAGGTTACGTGGCCGAAACCGTTGTCGGACTTGCTGTTCCCGGCTTTCGAAATGTACCGGGGTGGCCACCCGTGGATCACCGAGTTCGCCCTCTCCCCCAAGTCCGTGGTGCGCGACATGATCGAACGCGCCATGACGTTTGCCGAGTTGATCAGCCATTACGGACTCACCCGGTCCGAGGGCCTCGTCCTGCGCTACCTCGCCGACGCCTACCGCGCGCTGCGACAGACCGTCCCGACGGAAGCGCGCACCGAGGAACTCGAAGACATCATCGAGTGGTTGGGTGAGCTGATCCGTCAGGTCGACTCGAGCCTGCTCGACGAATGGGAGTCACTCACCGACCCCGGAGCCGAGGCAGACACGGAAGAGGTTGCGTTCGGCGCCGACATTCCCCGTCCCATCTCGGCGAACCCGCGCGCATTCCGCGTCATGGTGCGCAATGCGATGTTCCGACGCATCGACCTCGCGTCGCGTCGGCAGTGGAATGAGCTGGAAAACCTCGAGGACGGTATCGACGCCGCCGAGTGGGAGGAGCAACTACTCCCGTACTTCGAGGAGTACGCAACAATCGGAACCGGGCCATCGGCGCGCGGGCCGGCGCTCTTCCAGGTCACCGAAGAGGGTGAGTTCTGGCGGGTGCGGCAGGTGCTCGAGGATCCGGAGGGCGATCACGGATGGGCACTGCTTGCCGTCGTCGACATCCCGGAATCGGATGCCGCGGGTGAAATCGTGTTCGACGAGCTGAGCGTCGTGGAAGGCTAGCGCCTGTGCGCCTTTCTGGTAGTCGGCGCTACCAAAAAGGCGCACAGGGGGCGTCAGCCCCTTCGAGCCTTCCGCGGCTGGTTGCGGCGAGCAGCGCGCTTTTCCTTGATGCGAACGTTCTCGGCCCGCACCTCGGCCTGAACAGCGCGTTCCTTTTCGAGCCATTCGGGCTTCTCTTCGAGGAGTGCGGCGATCTGATCCGTGGTGAGTGCTTCTTCGACGCCGCCGCGGGCCAGGCCGGCGATCGATACGCCCAGCTTGGCTGCGATGACCGGGCGAGGATGCGGTCCGGTGCGTCGCAGCTCCAGCAGCCACTCCGGCGGATCGGTCTGCAGAGCGGTCAGCTCGTCACGAGTCACGTCGCCTTCCTGGAACTGCGCAGGTGTTGCTTCCAAGTACACACCCAGCTTCTTGGCAGCCGTCGTCGGCTTCATCGTCTGGGGAGTTTTGTTCGACGTCATGCAACAAGAGTAACCAGCCGATACGGGTGCTTTTACCAAGGCGGTAGCCTTGCCTGGTGACAGACGCGGATAGTCAGGCAATTTTTCGACTCGCGTACGCCCCGGGGGTGACGCCCACCAAGTGGGTCCGGGTGTGGCACGAGCGGCTCCCCGAGGTGCGTCTGGAACTTGTTCAGTTCCCGGTTCTCGAACTCGAAGCTGCACTTCGCGCCGGTGAAGCAGATGCAGGGTTGGTTCGACTGCCGATCGACCGGACCGGCATCAGCGCCATCTCGCTGTACGCGGAAACCCCGGTGGTGGTGGTACCGAAAGATCACGTATTCACTACTGTCGATCAGATTTCCGTCGACGATCTGGCCGACGAGATAGTGCTCGATCCTCTCGACGACAGACTCGACTGGCCGACCCGTCCCGGAAAGACCGCCGCCGAGCGACCCGCGACCATCGCCGACGCCATCGAGTTGGTGGCCGCCGGCGTCGGAGTTGTCGTGGTTCCCCATTCGCTGGCGCGGTTCCACCATCGCAAGGACCTGACCTTCCGTCCGGTGGACGGTGCGCCCGAGGCTCCTGTGGCTTTGGCATGGATGGAGTCCAAGACCACAGATCTGGTCGAGGAACTGATCGGCATCGTGCGGGGCCGAACGGCGCAGAGTTCCCGCGGCCGAAACGGTGAGCCGGCGGAGAAGATCAAGGGCTCCGTCAAGGCCAAGATCGCGGCCCGCGAGCGTCGCGCAGAAGCTGCCAAGAACGGGCAGAAAGCTAAGGGCGCCGGCACCGCAAAGAACATATCCGGACGCAACGCCGGTTCCGGTAAGGCCAAGGCGGGCGGCAAATCAGGCAGCGGCAAGTCCGGTGGGACCAAGAGTTCGGGTGGCCGGTTCTCCGGAAAGCAGAAGGGCCGCTAGGGCTTCAACTGGCAACTCGGAGGATCGCTGCCGGACAATGCTGAACTGATCAGGCGCGACAGACTCGGGCTGTGGTCTCGCGAATTGGCGCATCGTCGAACTCCGTCGAGCATGATGAGAGTATGACTCCCGCGAGTTCTTCAGCCCTCGACGAATTGGTAGCGGCACTCCCCGAGGGAGCCGTCCTGCTGGATCCGGACGTGACCGCGGGCTACCGCCAGGACTGGGCTGCCGATCCGGCCGCCGGCCACCCCGCTGCCGTGGTTCGCGCTACGTGCACCGAAGACATCCAAACCGTGATGCGATGGGCAACCGCCAATCGCGTACCGGTGGTTCCCAGAGGTGCCGGGTCGGGCCTGTCCGGTGGATCCAGCGCCGTCGACGGTTGCATCGTGGTCAGCACCGAGCAAATGCGACAGATCACGATCGACCCGGTCGCCCGGGTGGCGGTTACTCAGCCCGGCTTGATGAATGCGGAGGTCAAGAAAGCCGCCGCAGAGCACGGACTCTGGTACCCACCTGACCCGTCGTCCTTCGAGATCTGTTCCATCGGCGGCAATGCAGCCACCAACGCCGGCGGGCTCTGCTGCGTCAAGTACGGAGTTACCACCGACTACGTTCTCGGACTCCGGGTCGTGCTGGCGGACGGTACAGCTGTCAGCCTCGGAGGTCCCCTTCTCAAGGACGTCGCCGGACTCTCACTCACCAAACTGTTCGTGGGCAGCGAGGGCACTCTCGGCATCATCACGGAAATCACGTTGCGTTTGATTCCCGCGCAGCCGCCCGCATCAACCGTCGTCGCGTCGTTCGACTCGGTACAAGAAGCTGCCGACGCGGTCTTGGCGATCACCAGCAACATGCGTCCGGCGATGCTCGAGTTCATGGATCACGCCAGTATCAATGCTGTCGAGGATTCGGTACGCATGGGTCTCAACCGCAAGGCTCACGCACTACTGCTCGCGCAGTCCGACGCACCCGGCGCGGCAGGCGTGCTGGAAATCGAGACGATTGTTCAGGCGTGCGAAAACAACGGAGCCACCGAAGTATTCGCCACCGATGACCAGGCCGAAGGTGACGCTTTTGCGGCGGCACGGCGAGCGGTGTTCCCGGCCGTGCTCGCGATGGGAAGTCTGCTTCTCGAAGACGTGGGCGTTCCCATGCGCGCACTCCCCCAGCTGGTAACCGGGGTCGAAGCCATCGCAGACGACCTCGACGTCCTGATCTGCACGGTGGCGCACGCCGGAGACGGAAACACCCACCCGCTCATCGTCTTCGACCCCGCAGACCCGGACATGTCCGAACGCGCACAGATCGCATTCGGACGGGTGATGGATCTCGCCATCGCGCTCGGCGGCACGATCACCGGCGAACACGGGGTCGGTCGACTCAAGCGCGACTGGCTGCCGTCACAGTTGGGTGAAGACGTCATGGCCCTCAATCGCAGGGTCAAGGATGCGCTCGACCCGCTGGGAATTCTCAATCCCGGAGCCGTCATTGCCGCGAAAGAAGGCTCTCTCGACTAGCTTTCACGTCGACGTCGAACGAGTCACGTCATCGAGGAACCGTCGGGCTGACCGAACGGACCAGCTCGGCCAGCTGACGGAATCCTTCTGCTCGGCCACTCGACGAGCGGAACACGACGCCGATCGTGCGACCTGGAGCTGGCGAAGCGAAACGCGCCGTCGACAAGTCCCCGCGTCGAACCTCCACTGCAACAGCCGATTCCGGGACCAAAGTCACCCCGAGTCCCCCGGCCACACATTGCACGACTGTCGCGAGAGAGGTAGCCCGCGTGTCGCCGGCAAGCGGATGGGCGTCTACCGAACGGCACAGATCCAACGTCTGGTCACGCAGGCAGTGGCCGTCGTCGAGCAAGAGCAACGGCAGCGCGTCGAGCACGTCCGCCGTGAGATCGACACGTCCGGCCAAGGAATGATCGTTCGGCACGACCATCACAAAATCCTCTTCGTACACAGGAACTTCCACCAGGCCAGGTGTTCCGGCAGGAAGCGCCAACACCGCGACGTCGAGCGCTCCCGATCGCAGGGCATCAAGCAAGCGCGCCGTTTGATCCTCGACTATTTGCGGCGCCAACGACGGCAACTTCTCGCGCAGCTCCGGCAACAACCCCGGAAGAATGTAGGGCGCAACGGTCGGGATCAACCCGATGCGTAGCGGTCCGGTCAGAGAGTCGCCGGAGCCGGCCGCGCTCGCGACGAAACCGTCGGCAGCTTCGAGAATCTGCTTGGCCTGACCGAGCAAGCGCTGTCCGTCCGCGGTCACGAGCACGCGTCGCGTACTGCGTTCGATCAGTTTGACCCCTAGTCCCGCCTCGAGAGCTGCCAGCGCCTGCGACAGTGTGGGTTGGCTCACACCGGAACGCGCTGCGGCAGTACCGAAATGCCGATACTCGGCGACCGACACGAAGGCACGCAGCTGTGACAAGGAAGGTTGATAAGTCTGATCAGACATGCCTATCAGTGTAGTGCCACCCATCACCTTTACCTTTTGAACGGTTTGATGCAGAATGGACTCATACCAAAAAGCGCCGGTCACAACCTCGACACTCCAGTCGAAACCGTCCGACCCGCTGACGGTGACAAACCCTCTCGATCCAGCACGTTCGGCCGTCACAGTCCGAACAGCCGGATCGTGTGCGCAAGAAATTCCTGTTCACGAGACACGTAGGAGAATGAGACACATGGCTCTGCTCACAATCGGCGACCAGTTCCCCGCTTACAACCTCACGGCTGTCATCGGCGGCGACCTGTCCAAGGTCGATGCCCAGCAGCCCGATGACTACTTCACCACCGTCACCAGTGACGACTACGCAGGCAAGTGGCGCATCGTCTTCTTCTGGCCCAAGGACTTCACCTTCGTGTGCCCCACCGAGATTGCTGCATTCGGCAAGCTCAACGAAGAGTTCGCAGACCGTGACGCTCAGGTTCTCGGCGCTTCCGTCGACAACGAGTTCGTGCACTTCCAGTGGCGTGCACAGCACGAAGAGCTCAAGACCCTCCCCTTCCCGATGCTCTCGGACCTCAAGCGCGAGCTTGCCGAGGCCACCGGCGTCCTCAACGCCGACGGCGTTGCAGACCGCGCGACGTTCATCGTCGACCCCAACAACGAGATCCAGTTCGTCTCCGTCACAGCCGGTTCCGTCGGCCGTAACGTCGACGAGGTTCTCCGCGTCCTCGACGCTCTCCAGAGCGACGAGCTGTGCGCATGCAACTGGAAGAAGGGCGACCCGACCATCAACGCCGGCGAGCTCCTGACTGCGAGCGTCTGAGTATGAGCGTCGAGAACCTCAAGAACTCGCTTCCGGAGTACGCGAAGGACCTCAAGCTCAACCTGAGTTCCATTGCGCGCACGACGGTCCTGAACGAGCAGCAGTTGTGGGGAACGCTCCTCGCAACGGCCGCAGCCACCAAGTCTGCGTCCACGCTCAAGGAGATTGCTTCCGAGGCTGCCGACAACCTGTCGGCAGAGGCATACAACGCCGCTCTCGGCGCAGCGTCGATCATGGGCATGAACAACGTCTTCTACCGCACCAAGGGCTACCTCGACGGTAAGTACGACGACCTTCGTGCCGGCCTGCGGATGAACATCATCGGCAACCCGGGCGTCGACAAGGCCGACTTCGAATTGTGGTCGCTTGCAGTGTCCGCGATCAACGGCTGCAACCACTGCCTCGAAGCTCACGAGAACACCCTCCGCCAGGAAGGTGTCGACCGCGAGGTCATCTTCGAAGCGATCCGCGCCGGTTCCATCGTCGCGGGCGTCGCACAGGCTGTCGAAGCCAACGAGATCCTCTCTGCCGCACAGGTCTGATCACTCGGACCTGAGTGCAGTTCGACGAGCCCTCCCCACCGTGAAGGTGGGGAGGGCTTTTCGCGCGCTAGGGTGGACCGATGGGTATCGAGGTGAGTGTGGTCCGGGTCTTCACGGACGAGAACGGCAAGCACGGGAATCCGTTGGGAATCGTCGACGCGTCCACGGTTGCAGAATCGGATCGACAAGCCGTCGCGAAGGAACTCGACTACAGCGAGACCATCTTCATCGACGTTCCGGATGACGGCGCCTCGCGTGCGCGGGTCCAGATCTTCACTCCGGCAGCAGAACTCCCCTTCGCCGGACACCCGACCGTCGGTGCCACGTGGTGGCTGGGCGAACAGGGCCGTCGCGTGAGCGCCCTCGACGTTCCTGCCGGCAGTGTCGACGTCCGCCAATCCGGCGCTTTGACGTGGGTACGCGCGCGTGCCGAATGGGCACCGGAATTCGCGATCTATCCGATGGACACGGTGGACGACGTCATCGACGCAGATCCGTCCGACTACGAGGCGGATCATTCGTATCTGTGGGCGTGGCAGGACAAGCTCGAAGCTGCCATCCGCGCACGCATGTTCGCACCGGTGATGGGAATCGCCGAGGACGAGGCGACCGGATCTGCAGCGCTGCGCATCACGGACCGATTGAGGAAATCATTGCTCATCACCCAGGGACGCGGATCGGTGCTTCACACCACCTTCTCTCCGGAAGGTTGGCTCGAAGTCGGCGGCCGCGTCGTCGCCGAGCCGTCACGAACCTTGTGAGTACCCGGCGGGATTGCGTCCGGCCTCGAGGTCACGTGCACTCAGTGATACCGAGATCTCGTCACCGAGCGCAACTCCCGGCGCGAGGGGCAACTGATCTCCACTCCAGAACTTGCCCGGGTCGAACCAGTTGACACGACGATTGCCGACGAGCAGACCCATCGCTTCATAGGTCTTGGCAACCACTTCGGCGCAGTAGGCGCTCTCGACGGCCACTGCCGATACGTCGGACTTCTTGCGCAGCTTCGGGATTCGGCCTCCGAACCAGCGCGAAGCAAGCTTGGCCGTCGACGGGAAAGGCGTACCGTCCAGCCGCGCGATCGTCTCGAGCAGAGCGTCTTCCTGCTCCCGGGTGACTTCGTGGTCGAGCTGGCGCAACCATCCACGCTGCCCGTACTTGGCGCCCCAAACCTGAACGGCCGATCGCAGATCGTGCAGTTGGACACCACGCTGGAAGCGTCCGGTCCACATGTCCTGCAGCGAGTGACCGAGTTCCGCATGCCACATCAGCGGTGGGAGGTCGTCGATCACGACCGACATTCCGACGTGGTTGACGGGGCTGTTGGTCAGCGTCTGGATGGCTCGATCGGCCGTCGACTCTCCGCGAAAGATCCAGATGTCGCCCGTGCGGGTCGCCGCGGCGGCCTCGTCGAGACTCACCTGCGAAAGCAATCGTCGGTCCATGCCTCTAGCGTAGAGGGATGAAACTCCGTACTCCTCTGCGCGCCTCGCACGTTTGGAAACTGGTCGGCCTCGCCGGTGCAATGGGCGTTGCCGCCACCGGGGTTCTCGTTGCGCGCGGCGAACGCCAGCGTCGGGCCTACTCTCCGGACGAAATTCGCTCGGTGCTACACGAGCGGTACACCCAGGCGTACGCCAAGCAGTCGGAACAAGAGGTTCTGGAACTGGAACCTGCGCCCAACGCTGTGCGGCGCCGAATCGAGAAACTCTTTCGGCGCCGCAGCTGACTTCAGCCGAGGGCTGCGAGGATTCCTGCTGCCATCTCCGCGACCTGATCGTCGGTCATGACGAACGTCGGCGAAATCTGCATCGCACCCTGACCCGCCGCGCGACCCGAAATAC
>NZ_JARVSY010000046.1:0-126699 GCF_030208925.1 Rhodococcus sp. MEB032 | reverse complement strand
TGGACAAAGTTACGCGAAGATCAACACAACACCAAATCGCCAGGTCAGAGCACTGACGCCGGTTAACAGGCGATACTTTTCTCGAATTTTTACTTCTCGCGATGACTTTCTGCGCCCACTGCGGTCTGTATGAGCAGGAACCAACAGGAACCGAAGCGTTCAGTAATCAGTCAACCGAGTTCAAGGAGCACCCAATGTCTCGTCTTCTCTTCGTCAACATGCCGGTCAAGGACGTCGTCGCTACCCGTGCATTCTTCAGTGGCCTCGGCTTCGAGTTCAACGACATGTTCAGTGATGAGAACACTGTCTCGATGATCGTCAGCGATTCCGCCACCGTCATGTTCCTGAACGAACCGCGTTTCGGGGACTTCATCGCCGACGACATCTGCGACACGTCGAAAGCTCGTGAAGCACTGATGTGTGTGTCGGCCGACAGCAGGGAGGAAGTCGACACCTTCGTCGACGCGGCGATTGCTGCCGGCGGCAGCAAGTGGATGGAGCCCCAGGATCACGGCTTCATGTACGGACGCGCATTCCGCGACCTCGACAATCACGTCTGGGAGGTCATGTGGATGGACCCGGCTGCGACTGTTCCCCAGCAGTAACGCACAGCAACAGCAGTAACGAGCAGTCGCGCGGGTCCCTCCATACTGGGGGGGCTCGCGCAACTCCTTGCCCCTAGAACTCGGCAGGGCCCCTACAGCTCGGCAGGCAATCCGAACCGTGCGAACAGACTCAGATCGAAGAAACACGTCACGTGCGAGATCCCGGACTCGGTGACATCGAGAACGTGCAACTGGAAAGCGCGGTGAACACCATCGGGCTCGCGCATGTAGAGGCCGAACGCCGGCTGTCCGTTCGCAGCGGTCGGAAGTAGGCGCATCGCTCCTGGTCCGTCGGCCGGGCATTTGGTTCCGATGAGTTGCCCGATTGCCTCGGGGCCCTGGTACCAACCCTCGAACGGAGGCATCTCCCAGATGGCTTCGCGCGTGAACAGTTCGACGATGGCCTCGACGTCGTAGCTCTCGAAGCTGTGCACGTAGTCGCGAAGCAACTTCCGGGCAGCCTCGGTAGTCGGTTCCACGAGATCGTCCTCGGTGGGTCCGATGTGATTGATCTGCGCGCGAGCCCGCTGCAGCAGGCTGTTTACCGCAGTGGTTGTGGTGTCCAGCGCCTCCGCAACTTCCGACGCCTTCCACTGGAGAACGTCACGTAGAACCAGAACCGCACGTTGGCGCGCGGACAAGTGCTGCAAAGCGGCAACAAGGGCGAGCCTGACCGAATCGCGATTGACGACCATGACGGCCGGATCATTGACGTCGCCCAACGCAGAATCGGCAATCGGTTCCAACCAGGCAATCTCGTTGCGCTCGATCAAATCGTCGGCCGGGTCCGAACTAGGTGCGCCGAGGCCGGTCGGGAGGGGACGCCTCGATCTCCCCTCCAGCGCGGTCAGGCAGGTATTCGTCGCGATGCGGTAGAGCCAGGTCCTGAGAGATGACTGGCCCTTGTAACCGTCGAACCCGCGCCAAGCCCGGATGAACGTCTCCTGGACCTGGTCTTCGGCGTCGTGAATCGACCCCATCATGCGATAGCAGTGCGCCAGCAACTCGCGGCGGTACGGATCGGCAAGAGTGAGGAAATCACTGTCCAACGCCTGATCGACTGTCATTTGTTCAGACTAGTGGCCGAGCGCCCGAAACACAGGCGTCGGCGAGAATTCGATCAGGCAGGCGCCTGCACCGCAGTCAACCTGGATCTCTTCCGGAGAACGAACCCCAGTGATTCGTAGAGTCTGATCGCATTCGTATTCGATTGCACTGCATGGAGAAATGGCAGCTCGCCGCGCTCGCGAATCCCGGCAGCGACGGCACGGATCAGCGTCGTACCCAGGCCTCGACCCCGAAAGTCGCTGTCAGTGCACACCGCACTGATTTCCGTCCATCCCGGAGGGTGCAACCGCTCCCCCGCCATGGCAACAAGTCTTCCGTCGACGCGAATGCCGTAGTAACTGCCCATCTCGACGGTACGAGGAAGAAACGGTCCTGGCTTGGTGCGCTCGATCAATGCCAGAATTTCGGGAACGTCGCCCGTTCCGAGAAGTTCGACCGACGGATCAACGGAGACTTGGAGTGCGGATCCGTCCATCTGCACCGAACCGAACTGATCCACAACGCGCCACCCTTCCGGCGGGCGGTGATCAAATCCTCGCAAACCTACTGTGCCGCCAGGACCTACGAGTGTGAGTAGGTTCTCCCAGTCCTCGGCGTCCAACTCGGGCGGATGACCGACAAACGGCGCGACCGTCGGGTCGTATCGCGCAACTCTCCCTGCCCAGCGAGCGAATTGCGCATGATGTCCGCGAAGTCCTTGTCGCACAGGATCGTCCAGCGGATGGGTGTCGACATCCGTGTCAACTGTCTCGACAAACGACGCCAGGGTCGCCTCCGTGGTCATCGAACCTCTTCCTGCCCTATTTGCCTGTGATGGAGGCGGACGAACCTCCCCGCCCACCTCTATGACAACGCTAGGAACACTTGCTGTCGTAGTCGCCGGATAGAATCAAGATGATTCTGACCTCGACCTGTATTTCTGGCGTCAATCAGGGCTCGATTGCAGATCTGCACCAGGACATTCGTCGCGACGCCTCACCAACCGGAAGGCTATTTGGCATGAGCAACTCCGACCCGATCAGGTCTGCATTCGACCAGTTGCCCCTGAAGGAGATGGACGCTGCAACGCTGGTCTTCGCCATCGAGAGCGCCGTCGACGAGCTGGCGATCTCGGGTGAAACCCTACGGCTCGCCATGGAGGTCGCGACCCTTGCGCACCTCGATCAGTTCAGAAAGAACGGGATCAAGTCCGACGAGGATCCCTACATCGTTCATCCCCTACGAAATGTATTGCGGCTGCTTCGGTACGGGTGCTCCGATGTCGAGATCCTGAGCGCAACCGCGCTTCACGACACGGTCGAAGACCGACCACACGCCGTCATCGCGCTCCTCGGTGGCCAGACTGCAGACGACATGTCCGCATCCGAAGCGCAGGAACGTGCGTCAACACTCATCGCCTCGCGCTTCGGCCACAGAATCTCCGAACTTGTTGAGGCAGTGACCAATCCAATCGACTACCCATGCGACAACACCACCGCCGGATATCAGGATCACGTCATCCGCGCGATAGCGGATCCCGCAGTATTCCTCGTGAAGTTCAGCGACTTCGTCGACAACGCGGGAAGCGTGAAGTACCTGAGCGAGACCGACAGGCTGAGGCTGGTCACGAAATACGAACCACTCGTGGAGCACTTCAAGCGGACTTCACTTGCTCTCGGCAACGGATTGCACCTCCCTCCCTCAGGACTCGACGCGATTGCAAAGCACATCGCAACCATCGAACGCGATTTCTCGAATACGGTCCGACCGGACATAAAAAATACTCGCCAGTAGTACCGATCAGTAATAATCGAGCAACCCAGAGAATTCTCCGAATATGCGATTTTGTTACCAGTGAGTATTCACTTTCTTGCCGATTACATTACCATCGTGATCCGTGTCACAAGTCCGAATTCCATTGCACCGCAATGATTTAACGCCATATGTGTAACCGTGGTTCACGTTGACTAATATTCTTCAATTCGCCCAGGTGACATGAGCGTCGACATACTGCATTCTTAGATAAACCAGGGATTCCCTGGAAGCAGACACAATATGTTGCTGATTCGTGATTGGAGCGGTTCTGAGTCCACGCCTGCAAGGTGGCGCACAAGGCACACAGCGCCTCGGTGCACACAGTGCCTCGGTGCACACAGTGCTTCAGCGCAGGGGACTCGACGAACCGGAAGGGCAATCACTTGCCGACGCGCAACCGGGGGAAACACAGCGCATCGCGGCGTAGTTCACGAACCGGGGAATCCGGGTATGTGGGACACGGTCGGCTCATATCGCAACGTACGTGACGAAGAATCTCATCAAGGACGGTGGCAGTGACAATGTTCAAACGAATCGCAGTGGTCAATCGAGGTGAGGCCGCGGTCCGGCTGATCAGGGCTGTACGCGAACTGAACGCCGAACACGACTACGGCATTCGCGTCGTTGCACTGCACACCGAGGCCGAGCGCCGCGCCATGTTCGTCCGCCAGGCCGATGAGGGCGTGACCCTGCGCAGCACCGGCACCGGTAGCCCGTACCTCGACTACGCCGAACTCGAGCGAGCACTCCTCGCAGCGAAGGCCGACGCAGTCTGGGTCGGCTGGGGCTTCGTGGCCGAGGATCCCGCCTTCGCGGAGATCGTCGCGAAACTGGGCATCACGTTCATCGGCCCGAGCGCCGACGCGATGCGCCTGCTCGGCGACAAGGTTGCCGCCAAGATCCTGGCCGAGAAGGTCGGCGTACCGGTCGCCCCGTGGAGCGGCGGACCGGTCGAAACGCGCGCCGACGCTCGTCGTCATGCTCAGTCCATCGGATATCCCCTGATCATCAAGGCCCGAAGCGGCGGCGGCGGACGCGGTATCCGCAAGGTCTGGGCCGAAGACGAACTCGAAGTTGCACTCGAGCGCACGCAGGGCGAAGCAGAGCGGTCCTTCGGCGACCCCGTCGTCTTCCTCGAACGCCTTGTCACCGATGCACGCCACGTCGAGGTACAGGTCATCGCCGACAACCACGGCAATGTCTGGGCTCCGGGCGTTCGCGACTGCTCGATTCAGCGTCGCAACCAGAAGGTCATCGAAGAATCCGCCTCCCCCGTCCTGACCGAAGAACAGTCGGACCACCTCAAGAAGGTTTCCGCCGAACTGGTCAAGGCAGCCGGGTACCAGGGCGCAGGCACGGTCGAATACCTCTACCAGCCCGAGAACAAGCTCTTCACGTTCCTCGAGGTCAACACCCGCCTGCAGGTCGAGCACCCGATCACCGAGGTCACCACCGGAATCGACCTCGTCAAGCTGCAGATTCTGGTCGCCAGTGGTGACGAATTGGTCGGTGACTGCCCGCCCGCATTCGGCCACGCCGTCGAAGCCCGCCTCAACGCCGAAGACGCCGACAACGATTTCGCGCCGGCACCCGGCACCGTTCAGCTCCTCAAGTTCCCGCTCGGCTCCGGCATCCGGGTCGACACCGGCATCGCTGCCGGGGACGTCATTCCGCCCGACTACGACTCGATGGTCGCGAAGGTCATCGCGTGGGGCCGCAACCGCTCCGAAGCGCTTGCGCGTCTGCGCACCGCCCTTCGTGAAACCACTGTCGTACTCGACGGCGGCACTACCACCAAGTCGTTCCTCCTCGATCTACTCGATCGCGACGAGGTCATCTCGGCATCCGCGGATACCGGCTGGCTCGACCGCACGGGCGCCCTCACCGGCACCACTCGCCGCGCGGACGTCGCGCTGATCGCCACCGCCATCGATGCTTACGACGCCGAGGAGTCCCTCGAGCGTGCGGCCTTCCTCGCCTCGGCACGTGGCGGCCGCCCACGCGCCAATCACGCGATCGGCCGTACCGTCGAGCTCAACTACCAAGGTCAGGCATACAAACTGACTGTCGGGCGTATCGGCCCGCACCGCTACCGCGTCGACGGAGACGCCGGAGACATCGAGGTCGACGTCGATCGTCTCGGTGACTTCGAGTCACGGCTGGTGATCGGTGATCGCCGCTTCCACGTCGTTTCCGTCGTGAGCCCGGCTCGCTATCTCGTCGAGGTCGACGGCATCAGCCACCAGATCAGCCAGGACGACGCCGGCGTAGTCCGCGCGCCGGCTCCCGCCGTAGTGGTAGCAGTACCGGTCGCGGTCGGCGACGACGTCGAAGCCGGATCCACTCTGGTCGTGCTCGAATCCATGAAGATGGAGACCGCGGTTCGCGCTCCGTACGCGGGCAAAGTGCGTGAGGTTCTCGCTACCGTCAACTCCCAGGTCGATGCCGGCGCACCGCTCCTGCGCGTCGATCAGGTCAGTGAGGAAGCTGTCACGGAGAAGGCTCCGCGAGTCCAATTCGATCTTCCCGCAGCAACTTCCGGGTCCGATACCCGCGCAGATGCATTGGCACAGCTGGAAGCACTGACCGCGATGATCAGTGGCTACGACGTCAGCGGCAAGCACGCAAACGCTGTTCTGGCCGAATACGACGCACTTCGCAGCGCACTCGAATCCGAGGACCGCGAACTGGTCCAGGCAGAACTGGCTGTGCTGACCACCTTCGCCGACATCTGCGAACTCTCGCGCAACAAGCCCACCTCGGGCGAGTCCGCGAAGGACGAATCCGTCCACAGCCCCCGCGAGCACTTCCACACCTTCCTGCACTCACTCGACTCCGAGCGCGAAGGTTTGCCGGCGTCGTTCCGCACGAGACTCGAACGGGCACTTCGCCACTACGACGTCACCGATCTGGAAGATCGCCAGGCCGTCGAGGAAGCGGTGTACCGACTCTTCCTGGCTCTGCAGCGCATGGAAGCCCAGATCCCGGTCATTGCAGCACTTCTCGAAGGCTGGCTCGTCGGCGACAAGGCTCCCGGTTGCTCGGCGCAGGAGCTCAACGAGGTTCTCGATCGACTCATTGTCGCGACGCAGGTCCGCTACCCCGTCATCGGCGACGTCGCCCGCAACCTTCGCTTCCGGTTCTTCGACGAGCCGCGCATCCGCAAGGTTCGCGAAGACGTCTACGACGGAGTACGCGGCAACCTCGCCTACCTCGAAGAGCAGCCGGACGCTGCAGATTTCGACGAGCGAATCGCCAATCTCGTCGCCACTCCCGAACCGCTCCTGGACCTGTTGGGTCGAAAGATCGGCCTCGGCAACCGCGATGGCGGCCCTCTGCTCGAGGTCATCACGCGTCGCTACTACAAGATTCACTCGTTCGAAGACGTCCGAGTTTTCGAGCACGTCGACCGCCGTTTCGTAACCGGCAACTTCGACCTCAAGGGCGACGGGCTGCATCTGGTCTCGACGGTGGCCGAATTCGACGCTCTCGGTACGGCTCTCGACGATGTCGCCACGATCGCGCAGGATGCTCCATCCGGTCGCGGGCTCGTAGTCGACATCTACCTCGACTGGCCTGATCAGCCCGCCGACGGCGACGCGCTCGTCGAGACGCTGCGCACCGAACTCTCGCGCAACGAGACGATCACACGGTCTCGCCGCGCGACGGTGATCATCTGCAACCCGAACGGGGATCCGGTCCGGTGGGTCACCTTCCGCCCCGTCGACGGTGAACTGGTCGAGGACAACATCATCCGCGACATGCATCCGCTCACGGGTCAGCGTCTGGACATGTGGCGTCTGAAGAACTTCAACGGCAAGCGTCTGCCGGCTCCGGAGAACACCTACCTGTTCCACCTCTCCGCCAAGGAGAACCCGAAGGACGAGCGCCTGATCGCTCTCGCGGAAATCCGTGACGTGACACCGCAGCTCGACGACGAAGGCCAGATGGTTGCGCTTCCGGCCATCGAGCGCACACTTGCCGCGTGCCTCGACGGCATCCGCCGTGCGCAGTCCCAGCGCGGAGACAAGCGTCGACTGGCAGCCAACCGCGTCGTGCTCTACGTGTGGCCGGTCGCCGACGTTCCCAGCGAGCGCTTCTCGGTGATCGCTCAGAACGCAGCCCGACTGACCGTCGGCGCCGGGCTCGAAGAGATCACGCTCATCACTCGGCTGAAGGACCGAAAGGGCGGCGCGCCCAAGGAAGTTGCGCTGCGATTCTCCTACCGCGCGGGTGCCGGTGTGGTCATCAACAAGACCACACCTCCCACCGAACCGCTGCTCCCCCTCGACGCGTACGCCCAGAAGGTCCAGAGTTCGCGGGCACGCGGAACTGTGTACCCGTACGAGCTGATTCCACTCCTGACCGGCACCAAGGGCACCTTCGTCGAGCACGACTTCGACGAAGCGGGCGTCCTGTCACCTGTCGAGCGTCCGTACGGTCTCAACAAGGCCGGCATCGTCGTCGGCCTCGTGAACACGCCGACGCCGCGCTATCCCGAGGGAATGACCCGTGTCGCGCTATTCGGTGACCCCACCAAGGCGCTCGGTACCGTCGCCGAGGCCGAATGCTCACGCGTCGTCGCTGCCATCGACCTGGCCGAGAAGTTGAACGCTCCGGTCGAGTGGTTCGCACTGTCCTCCGGTGCCACCATCTCGATGGAGAGCGGCACCGAGAACATGGACTGGGTCTCCCGCGGCCTGCGCCGGATCATCACCTTCACCCAGAACGGCGGCGAGATCAACATCGTCGTCACGGGCATCAACGTCGGCGCTCAGCCCTACTGGAACGCCGAAGCCACCATGTTGATGCACACCAAGGGCATTCTGGTGATGACCCCGGACAGCGCGATGGTGCTGACCGGCAAGCAGTCTCTCGACTACTCCGGTGGTGTGTCGGCCGAGGACAACTTCGGTATCGGTGGTTACGACCGCGTCATGGGCCCCAACGGCCAGGCGCAGTACTGGGCCCCCGACCTCACTGCGGCGTGCGAGATCCTGTTCCGTCACTACGCACACTCGTACCTCGCTCCCGGCGAACGGTTCCCGCGCCGCGCAGCGACGACGGACCCCGTCGATCGCGACGTGCGTAGCTTCCCGCACACCCACCCGTCGAGCGACTTCGAGACGGTCGGCGACATCTTCTCCTCGGCGAAGAACCCGGATCGCAAGAAGCCCTTCGACATTCGCACCGTGATGCGTTCGGTGGTCGACCAGGACCACTCTGTTCTCGAGCGTTGGGCCGACATGGCCGGCGCCGACACCTCGGTCGTTCTGGACGCGCACCTCGCCGGACATCCGGTCACAGTGGTGGGCATCGAATCCCGCGCGATCCCACGTAAGGGGCACTTCCCCGCCGACGGTCCCGACACCTGGACGTCGGGAACGCTGTTCCCGAACTCGTCGAAGAAGACTGCCCGCGCGATCAATGCTGCGAGCGGCAACCGTCCGATCGTGGTGCTGGCCAACCTGTCCGGCTTCGACGGTTCCCCGGAGTCGCTGCGCAACATCCAGCTCGAGTACGGCGCCGAGATCGGCCGCGCCATCGTCAACTTCGACGGACCGATCGTGTTCTGCGTCGTCTCCCGCTACCACGGCGGCGCGTTCGTCGTGTTCTCCGGTGCGCTCAACGACAACATGGAAGTTCTTGCTGTCGAAGGCTCGTTCGCGTCGGTACTCGGCGGCGCCCCCGCCGCCGCAGTGGTCTTCACCCGTGAGGTGAACACCCGCACCAACAACGACCCGAAGGTGCAGCAACTGGAGGCAGACTTGGCAGCGGCCAAGGATGACACGGAGAAAGCACATCTGCGCGTAGAACTGAACGCTCAGCGCATCGCCGTCCGCTCCGACAAGCTCGGCGAAGTGGCATCCGAATTCGAAGCGATCCACAACATCCAGCGGGCCCGAGAGGTCGGCTCGGTGGATGAGATCGTCCCTGCCGCAGAACTGCGTCCGCAGATCATCGCAGCAGTCGAACGCGGCATGAAGCGCGCACTCGCGCAGTAAGTTTCTCCGCACGTCGAGCGGTCCCGCGAAATGCGGGGCCGCTCGATTTGTGTCCAGGCAGCGCCTGCGTCAGACGCCCTCGAGCGCCTCTCCGATCTCTTCGAGGACGTGATTGTGCTGCTCTGTTGCGAGCAGATGCCCCGCTGCAATGGTGACTGCCACGGGCCACTCGATGATCTCGAAGGCGACCATCAGTCCCATCACCGCAAAGTAGGCGATCTGCTCGGGTCTCGGAACAGGGATGGCACCGACGATCGGTAGCTCCAACTCGAAGCTCCGTGCCGAACGGACGGATTCGACTACCGCGCGGTGATCGACGGGGTTCGTGTGGTCGACGGTGTTCTGGGACATGTCACGATTCCTCAGGATTCATCTCGGGTCGCCCGGGAGTTCGGCGACGTGTCACTTCCAGCAGCGACGCTCACAAGCGTGTCCGATTCACCGGTTTCCGCTTCTTTGATTTCCACGTCGCTGATTTCCACGCTGTCGCGGGCGCTGACTCCCCCGGTTCGGGAGGTGTACGCAGTGCTCGTTCGCGTCGGGATCTTGCGAATCGTCGATTGACTGTTCGCGTTCTCCTCAGTTGCGGCAATCCGCTCCAACACCCGCGGAGCCAGCGCCGCGAGCAGCGTCGCCGCCGACGCGCAGCCCACCGCTTGGCCCCAGGCGATGGGACCAAGCGGCGTGCAACCGAGAAATTGGCTCACCACGGGTGTGCTGACGAGCGTCGCCAGCGCCGCAGCGGATCCGGCAACGGTTGCGACCACCAGCGGACTGCGTGATTCGAGCAGCGTCTGCCCCAGTTGGGTGCCCACCAGGGCAACCAACGCCACCGTCGACGCTCGCCGCCTCCTACCGCTCGCCCGGGCCAGAAGCCACGCTGCCAGCGCACCGATTGCCGTGGCACCGCCGCGGACAGCGATCGTCTGCCACAACGCATGAGCGTCCATCTGTTCGGACTTCTCGGATCCGTTCTCGGACGGGGTGCTCACCGCAAGCGCAGCAGCGGGCAAGGCGTCCGTCATCAGATTGACCAGTAGCAACTGCCTTGCGTTGAGCGGTGATTCGCCGGACAACGCAGAACCGATCAGCGCGAATGCGACTTCACCCGCGTTGCCTCCGAGCAAAACCCCTACCGCTGATCTGACCCGCCGCCACAATTGACTGCCCTCGTCCAATGCGTCGGTCAGTCCGCCGACACGGCCGTCGAGGAGCACGATGTCTGCGGCGCCGCGCGCCGGATCACTGTCGGTCGACGCCACCCCGATTCCCACGCTGGAAACTCGGATCGCCGCAGCATCGTTCGCGCCGTCACCGACCATGGCGCACACCCGCCCGTCGGTCTCCAACGCTTGCACGATCTCGACCTTCTGCTCGGGTGTCACGCGCGCAAAGACGCTGCTGCCGCGGACCGCATCCCGTCTTTCGGCGCGAGAGAAGTTCTCCCAGTCAGGACCGGTGACAACATCCTCGCGTGCGACGTCCAACCCCAGTTCGGTGGCGACCGCGGCCGCTGTTGTCGGATGATCCCCGGTCAGCACGCGCACTTGCCGTCCGTCGCCTCGAAGTTCTCGAACAAGTTGCGTTGCTTCGGGTCTGAGCGTGTCCGAGAGTCCGAGAAGGCCGACCGCTTCCAACCCCTCGGAGCAACACTGTTCGAGAAATTGCGAGTCTTCGCCTGCGCGTCGCGCGTCGTGTTCCGACAACTCGCGCTGGGCGACGGCAACCACCCGCAGTCCGCGTCCGGCCATGCTTTGAACGTGCTTCGCCGACACAGCATTCGGATCTCGTCCTGCTTCGGTCACGAATTCCGGCGAACCTTTGAGTGCGATCCGCCTGCCGAGCAAAGCTGCCGAGTACGGCCGCCCCGACCTGAACGGAACGAGGTTGTTCGCCTCGACGTCACCGAAAACCGAAGCATCGTCCAGAGCTTGCTGGGCTGCATCGACGACGGCGGCATCCGTCGAATGAAACACGCGATCGTCGCGACTTCCCAGGGCACTGCGCGCCGCAACTTCCAGAATCTCGCTTTCGTCCCAGCCGTCGACGCGTTCGACCGCGGCCACCCGTAGCTTGTTCTCGCTGAGGGTTCCGGTCTTGTCGAAGCAGACCACGTCGACACGACCGAGCGCTTCTATCGATCGTGGCGCACGAACCAACACTCCTGCTGCAGTGAGCCTTCGCGCTGCGGCCTGCTGAGCCAGAGTGGCAACCAGAGGCAGCCCCTCCGGCACGGCAGCCACAGCTACGGCCACACCTCCGGTGACGGCGCGGCGCAGACCGGTACCACGAAGCAGACCCGCGACTGTCACCAACGCCCCACCGCCGATACTGGCCGGCAGGGTCGCCCTCGTGAGTTCGCGAAGTCTGTTGGTCAGGCCCACAGCAGGTCCGGATCGGGACACACCGACATCGGCACGCCTGGTCACCGTTCGGGCTCCGAGGGCCGTGACCACGCCACGACCGGATCCGGCAAGCACTGTTGTCCCTGCGTAGGCCATGCACCGTCGCTCGGCCAGTGGCATCCCAGGGGTCGGGTCGGTCTGCTTGTCGACGGGCAGGGACTCTCCCGTCAACGACGACTCGTCGACTTCCAGCGATTCGACGCTCAACAGGCGACAATCTGCGGGCACGATGTCCCCGGACTCGATTGCCACGACGTCACCGAGTTCGAGCGCGTCGGCCGCTGTCTCGACCGTGCCGTCGTTGGTTACTCGCCGAGCTACCGGTTCCTGAGTCCGCAAGAGCCGCTGCACCGCCCGCTCCGAATGAAGCCGTTGAACAGCGGACATCGCAGCATTGCCGACCAAGACCGAGCCGACCAGGACGGCGTCTACCGGTGAACCGAGGACTGCACTGGCAGCGGAGCCGGTCGCCAACACAGGCGTCAGTGGATCCGCCAATTCTGTTCGCAACGCCGACAATCCGTCACGGATCAACCTGAACCGTGCGGGCGCTCGCACACGAGCTTCCGCACGGTGCGGTGTATGTCGGATGGATTCGGATAGTTCGCGAACGACAGCATCACCGTCCATTTCATGCCAGGTATCGCTCGGAGTACCGACAGGGACGGGCGCTTGAATCACAGATCGGGACAAGGTGTATCCGGTCCACAGTCCCGCGGCCGAACCAGCTGTGATCGGCCCCGGCCCAGCCCCTCGAACTCCCGGAAGCATGATCAAGGCACCCAATGCCGAAGAACCTGAGGAGAGTTCGACACCGCGCCTCGTCGCTGTTCGAGCAGCCGGGAGCGCATGGACAACCCGCCACGCCCCGGCCAAGTCGGTGTGGATGTCGGCACTCACGTGCTCGCCACTCGGTGGTGAAATCCCGATGCGTAGCACTGCCTGTCCCGATATCGCCCTACTCGACACGATCGCAACTGTCCGACCCTCGGCCACCAACGCCGAGAGAGCCTCGCGCAGGCCGGCTTCGGCAGTCGATTGCGCCGGATAGAGCTCGTCGAATCCACTTCGCAGTGATCCGAGCCCGTCGTCGTCGATCGTGACGGCTGCGACCCCGCTCGCGCGTATTTCGCCTATCAGTGATTCCGCCAACCCTTTTCGCACCGGTCTTACGACAACTTCGGCGCCGTCGATGCGGTGTCTTCCGACCGGGAGCGAGCCGGCGTCAAGCGCTTCCCTGGCATGTGCCCACACCACGACGCGGTCCGACTCGGACACCTCTCGTATGTCGGAAACCCGGAGCGCGTCGTCGAAAAGGACACTCGGATCGACGAGGACGGTATCGACACGATCGAGCATGCGTAGAGCCGCGGGGTCCGAAACGGCGACGTGGTGCGTCCGCCACAGACCGTATGACAAACCAGCAGCGAATGATTCGCGCGACATCCGAAGCGGTCGCGGCGCCGAAACCTTGATACTCGTCGCGACGGTGTCACCGCCGGCAGAGACGGTAGCCAGTGCAGCTCCGGCCGCCAGCTGAACCCCAGCGATCCTGTCTGCGTAACGCTCACCTGAGCCACTCGGTTCAGGCCTCGTGGAAGCACCGCGACCGCCAGGTTCGAATGACCACACCCGCCGAGAGTGTCGCGCCGCCAGAGTTTCGCGTAGCAGCATCGTCCGCAGCCCGAAATCCACGCCCAATGACGCAGGCGCATAGGTCAGAACGTCCGCGAACGACGTCGCCGACTCCAATGCGAAGTCGGTGAGCGAACGGCCAAGGCGCTGTTCGATTCGCCGACGCACCCGGGGTTGATAATTGATCGCCGACGCGGCCGCCGAGACATAGGCGGAACCTGGGATTCGCGGGGCACCGAATATCGATCCCGCTGCTGCAGGAATCATCCCCACACCCGCCAACGCGAGGGTGCCGGTCCGCAACGCCACGTCACTGACAGCGGTTCGCGGAATCGTCGAACCGCCCACCAACGCGAGTCCCGACAACGCCAGGCGCGGCGGCAAAGTTGCCACCGACACCGCACGCCGGGCCATCGCTGAGAACATCAGTGAGTGGATCGAGTGTGCGAAGAACTGTGAGTTCGATCCTGTGACCGGCCGGCCGCCTTGTGGGAGTTTCCGCTCGATTCCTTCTTTACCTGTTCTGGCTTGCTCGTGCGGCCAACCGCCTTGACCTCGCGATCCGTCCGACCGCTCTTGCGATCCCATTCGTGGAGTACCAGGGCCGTGCCGCCGACTGCCAAGATCACCGGCCATTCCACCAATCCCGCCGCACCCACGGCCGCCATCGTGAGAACCGCCGTCGGCGTCGAGGAACTACCCGCACGAATTCCGTCTCGGACACCCTCCGCCGATCCGCGTATCCCGCCCGTCACTCCACCGATCACTCCACCACCGACGGCTCCGGCCACCGTCGTCGTTGCGTCTGCCACCCCACGAACGACGCGGGTGGCTTCGTCCACAATCATCATCGGACGCTCCTATCAGCAGTCCATCGAAGAATTCAGTATTTGAGGCCATACCCAACGCTGACGGCGGCAATCACGATCCGATACATTTTTCGGCGAACCTGGCGAGGGCGCGCCATCGCCAGCGCCGTGAGAGGGTACGGTGCGGGATGCAGCGACCACCTTCATCGACGGGAGTTCCACACAGTGGCGATCATCGGAAATTCGGACCTCGACATCTTCCGACTTAGCTTGGGCGGCAACCCTTTCGGATGGACCGCGGACGAGAGGACGTCCTTCGAGATCCTCGATTCGTTCGCCGAAGCCGGTGCAAACTTCATCGACACCTCCGACTCGTACACGGCGTCGGCTCCCGGCAATTCCGGCGGGGAATCCGAAACGATCATCGGGAAATGGATCACCGATCGGGGACTGCAGAACGACATCGTCGTCGCCACCAAGGTGGGTAGCCATCCCGATTTCAAGGGCCTGAAGGCCGACAACATCGCGGCCGCAGCTGAGGCGTCGCTGCAGCGCCTGCAGACGGACTGCATCGATCTGTACTACGCGCATTTCGACGACCCGCAGACTCCGCTCGAGGAAACTCTCGAAGCCTTCAATGCGTTGGTCGTCGCGGGCAAGGTTCGCTATCTCGGAATCTCCAACTACAGCCCCGACCGCGTCCGGGAGTGGCTGCGGATCACCGAGGAGAACGGTTACGCCGCGCCCATCGCGCTGCAACCGCACTACAACCTGGTTCACCGCAAGTCGTACGAACCCGAACTTGCCCAGATCGCCACCGACAACAACATCAGCGTCTTCCCGTACTTCGCTCTCGCTTCCGGCTTCCTGACCGGAAAATACAAGACCCGCGCGGACATCGAAGGCAGCTCCCGCGAACGACTGACCGCCGGATACTTCAGCGACGCCGGACTCGACGTCGTCGCGGAACTTGCGACAATCGCGCAGGCACACGACAGCGAGATCTCGACCGTCGCGCTGGCCTGGCTGCTGACTCGACCGGGCATCACCGCACCGATCGCGAGCGTCAGCCGGCCCGAGCAGCTCCCGGCGCTACTGGACGCCCCGAATCTGGTGCTCTCGTCGAACGAACTGGACACTCTCGAACGGGTGTCGGCGGCAGTCGGAGCCTGAGATCAGGCAGTTTTGAGATGAGCGCCGAGGGCCGTGTTGTTGATCGTCCAGAACGACCAACCGTCATGGCTCTCGGTGTCGCCTGAGATGTGACCGGTGACGGCATTTGCGGCCGCGGTCGGATCTGGGAATCGGCGGCCTTCCATCGGTCCGCGCATGATCTCGACGACCTCGGTGGTTTCGTCGAAGCGCCCGACCCAGCGATATCCGTGGCAATCGGCTGTCATCTCGAGGCGATTGTCGACGACTTCGATCTCCTCGACACCGCTGGCGCGACGCTTCTTCGCGGCGACCGGCGACGTCTTACGCTTGGTCGCAACCGGGGTCTCGACGTAAATGCTCGGATCCTTGACCGCGGCCAAGCCCAGCGCATCCCAACGATCGTGACCGTGCACGACGCGCCCACGCGGAATCGCGTGATGGCCGGTGCGATTACGTCCGGGGCTGTCCATGATCCACAGGTCGACCTCGGCGCGGATGTCGTCGGCGACCTCGTTGGAGGGCAACATGTAGAACTCGTGCGGATCTGCTGCCAGGTCGACGAACACCCAGAACTCGGAGCGGGTGTCGTCACTCTCGAGCGACTCGTCCTGACGCCTGGCCTGCCAGTCACCGTCGAGCTTGGACCGCACGCGGACGATTCGGCTGACACCGTCAGCGCCCGTCACCTCGACGGGGTTACGACGTGAGTGCGTGAGACGGACAGCCTTGCCCCCACGCTGCGTAGCTTCGGAAATGAACGCATTGATGCCGCGGCTTGCGGTGTCTTCCATGATCGACCTGTCTCGAGCGGGTACGCCCGCATCACCGGATCGGCATCGGGGTCGAGCATTGAGCGAAATCCCGGCCTTTACTTCGATCGTGTGGCCGGTCAGTACCCCCGACCTTACAGCTCCGGCGACGGCCTGACTACGGCGCCCGACGCTCGTTCCCAGAGGTCAGCAGTGCAATGTCCCCGTAAAGCGCCGCCCGGTGAGCGAACATCAGCTCTTCCACACCGTCGAATTGATCCCCGACGTAGTGCGTGTTTGCAGCCGAAAGTTCACGTGAGCCCGAGCGCGCGAGTAGGTCGTCGATCCGGCTGTCGAGGCTCGCTGCATGCGCAACCGCGCGCTGCGAACTCAACTGATCCTCGGCCCGTGCGACCAGGTCACCGATCCGCGCGAGGGCCGCGACGCGCTCGACCAGCTGGTCCCAGACCGCGCCGAGCGCTTCCCTGCGCGAAGCGATTCCGGCTCGGGTTCCCTCGTCGCGTGCCAGCGCAGCCGCGTCGTCCAACTCCGCAAGAATCGAACGCAGCGCGACGGTGTCGACCGCGATCTGGGTGATCTCGTCGGCCAGGTCGAGTTGGTTGCGTTGAATGACGAAGTGGTCGGAATGCCACGCGCTGGAGCTTTCGATCCGGTCGAACAGATTCCCGGCGAGGTAAAGCAAGGCGTCGTACTCACCGGCGCGTCCCTCGGGTTCTGAATCGACCAGTCCGTCGAGGACTTCCGCGATGCGCCTTCCGGCATCGGCGATGACACCGGTTCCCTGGACCTTCCCGAACTGGGCGGCGAGTTTGTCGAGTGCTGCGTTTCCACTGCTGGCCACGACACCGAGCCCCACCGGCAGCTTGGCTGGAACCGGTGTACGGGTGAGCCCGGCAAAGAGAGCCTCGCGTTGCTCGACGTCGAGATGCAGGCCGTCGCGCCGGTCCTTGCGGATGGCACGGACACTGCTCGCGAAGTGACGATTGGAATGCACGATCGCCGATCGCATCGACTGAACGCGCTTCTCGAGCGCCTGCACCCGTCGTTCGAGGACAACCTGAACAGGGCCGATGCGAGTTGCGAGCAGTCGACGCCTGGTGCGGGCCAGCTCGTCGGTGAGATACCGCAACTCCGAGAAGCCGCCGATCTCCGGGAACGAACGTCCGACACTGCGCCGGTTCGCCAGGATCGATCGCGTCGACTCGTCCCCATACCCCCCGGCAATCAGCAGCGCGACATCATCGGACAACTCCGGCCGGTTCGACTCGACGGTTCCCGCCGCACACCACTCCCTCACTCGGGTGGAGATGAGCGTTCGCCGTTCGGTCACCGATGCCACGACAAAGACGTCGTCAGTTCCGTCTGTCATCTCACGCCTCCTTGTGGTCGCCGGATACCACTGTTCCAGAATCTGCCCGAACGCGCGTCGACCCTCCGTTACGCCACCAACACCATCTCGAACCGCGTGAGGAACTCGTCGACATCCGAGGCCGAAATCGGGAGCGGTGGCCGAATCTTCAGAACATTGCCGTGTCTGCCTGTCGCCGAGATCAACACACCGTGTGCACGCAATCCGTTGACAATGTCGAGCGCACCGGACGGATCTGGCTCGCCCGAATCCGCATCGACCACGTCTACCCCAACGAACAGCCCAGCTCCACGGATCGCACCCACGCGCGGGTCGCGGTGTGCAGACGTCCGCAACCCATCGGTCAAACGAGCCCCCATCACTGCTGCATTCTCGATCAGCTCTTCTCCCCGAATCACGTCGAGCACCGCCTGCGCCGCAGCAATCGACACGGCATTCCCACCGAACGTGTTGAAGTACCGAAGCTCGCCCGCCGTCAGCTCGACCAAATTGTCACCAAGCACCACCCCGGCGAGAGGTACGCCACCGGCCATCGGTTTTCCGAGGGTGGCGATATCTGCGACGACCCCATGCCTCGCGAACCCCCACATACCGGACCCCAGCCGACCGAAGCCCGGCTGCACCTCGTCCGCGATGAACAGACCACCCGCTTGGTGCACCTGATCGACAGCCGTTGTGAGGAACGAGTCGGTCAATACTCCGTCGGAAGCAAATATCGTGTCGACTAGTAGTGCGGCTACACCGATGCCGTCGCGGTTCAGTCCGTCGATGCACTCTCTGACACGGTCAGCGAACCAGGATTCTCGGTCGATGTCCGCTACGACACGAGGATCAGGCAAAGGCACGACACGGACCCATGGTTCATCGCCCGAATCAGCGGAACCCATCGACGGTGAGCACGCGGCAATGTTGATCGTGCCTCCGTGATAAGCATTTTCGGTGACGATGACACCGGTATTCCCGGTGGCTTCCCTCGCGATGCGCAGGGCAAGATCGTTTGCCTCCGATCCCGTACAGGTGAACATCACAGTGGAGAGCTGACTCGGAAACGTGGACACCAGATCTTCGGCGTACCGGACAATTTCCTCGTTCAGATATCTTGTGTGAGTGTTCAATTCAGCGATCTGTCTACGCACGGCGTCGACGACCTTGGGGTGCGAGTGTCCCACGCTCGCGACATTGTTGTACATGTCGAGGTACGACGTACCGTCACGATCGTAGAGCCGAAGTCCCTGTGCTCGAACGATTTCCACCGGATTTCGATACATCAACGGCGATGCCGGGCCGAGAACATCTGCTCTACGCCTGATGAGATCTCGTGTCCGCGCGTCGAGTCCTGCAGCGTTTTCGGGCACGTAACCGTTTGCGTCGAGTGGCGAGACACGTGATGTTCTCGCATCGCGAAAGTGAGCCGTCATCAATTCCTCCGAAGTGGGTATACGAAATAGGCTGGCCAACCGCGCCGTTCACACCGAGTCGAGCCACAAGGCCCATCTCGGATCGGACATCTTCGCGCGAGCACGCATCAGTTTCCACACTCCGTACTTGTGATAGTCGAAATCCCAACCCGAATTGAGTCGATTGTTGATGCATCCCCACAGGCCCCATTTGACATCTGCCAACGCCCCGAACAAGTGAACACGCGACACGACGGACCACTCGCTGCTTCCGTAAAAGGCGTCTATCAGTTCCAACGTCCGGCGCTCGTCGAAGAACATTTCGGTGACGAAAATCGCCAGCTCATACGCTCTGTCGTTGTTGGCTGCGAATTCGTAGTCGACAAGTTTGAGCGGATGCCCTTCCGAATACAGGAAGTTTCCCGGCATCGGATCGTTATGGCACGGAACCAGATCCAGACCGGAAGCCAACAAGGCAGACTTTGCGGTGTCATACTCACGCTCGATCAGGGCGAAGTCCCCAGGAAGCATCACGCCGTGTTCGCGCGCTTGATCGAGATGCTCGTCGATCATGTCGAAAATCGTCTTCGTCAGGGACATCAGCGGGGCCGAGTGCAGTGTCCGATACAGGTCGACGATCTGCAACGCGATCTCCGGACGCTTGAGATCTCCGTTTGTGCAGCCGCGATACCCTTCCATGTACTCGATCACCTCGATTCCCGTCCGATGATCGAACAGGATCATCTCCGGAGCTATTCCCAGCGAACCCGCCAGCATCGCGGCCTCGTTCGCCGCAACGCGATCGACAAACGACTCGCTCCCGGCACCGGGAATCTTCAAGAAGTACCGGCGGTCGATGCCCTCGACAGTGATTCGCCAATTACTGTTCTGCAGGCCACCGTGCACCGGCGCGTATCGGATCTCTCGTCCGCGCCAGTCTGCGATCGAAGCCAAGGCCTCTTCGACGCCTCTCTCGAAATCCGTTCGAGCAGTACCACACACACGCTCGTCGGCCATGCAGTGCGTCAGGTCAGGTTGCTGAGTGTTCTCGGTCATGGTCATCCTTGCCTCACAGGTTTCGGACTCGGTCGTCGAAATGCTGATCGCGCAAACCGATTCGAGCACGTAGGAATTGCCAGTCTGCGAACTTCGAGTACTCCAATGTTCCCGGTCGAATCACATCGACAAAGGAGCCGATGAGACCCCACTTCAACGAATCCGCAATCCCGTATATGCGGCTACGATCGAACAGGCTTGAATCCCATTCTCCCCAGTACATTTCGAAGACAGGGCGCGCCTCGAGATCGGAAGGAGCCAACTCCGCGAGTAATACGCCGAGATCCTGCAGCGGATCCATCATCGCCGCGCAATCCCAATCGACCAATCTCAACGATGCGCCTTCTTCCACGACCAGCACATTCGACACATTGCCGTCGCCGTGACACGGAACAGCGTCGAATCCACTGCTCGCTATTCGTGTTCGGGCAGGATCCAAGGCCCGAAGCATCCAGTCGAGGTCAACTGGCAGTGACGAACCGGCGTGCTGCGCAATGAGCAAGGCAGCATCGAGATCTTCGAAGACCGTTGATGTTCGCGTGAACGGAGGCAGCGCGTGGACTGCCCGTCGCAGATGCACCAGACGTTCGATCGCCTCGACGTCATCGAAGAGATCAAGAGTCGCCGTCGATGCCATCTGCCCTAGATCGTCCATCACCAGCACTCCTGTTGCGGCATTCGAGTGGCGGACTCGAGGACCGATACCCGCTAGTCCCGCTGCGACCGCAGCGCGGAATGACGCTCCGACGTCGACGTACTCTAGCGAATGCTGCTGCATCACTTTGACGAAGACCCGGTCACTGCCAACCGAATTCGGCGTTGCGTCATCGACGATCCAATGATCGGAGTCGGCGCCCCACCAACTCGGGCTGGCCATGACCGGCGATCCAGCGTCCAGTCTTACTTCGGTATCGAGAAACAGCCCACCTGCCGACAATTCCTGTTGAACAAGCTGTTTGATGTCAGTCATCGGACACCTCCGGATACACGTAGCGTGACGTCAGGCCACGTCATGTCGAAAGGCCGCCTGTCCTCGAGCCATTTGGTCATCGCGAGAACATCAATGTCCGCAAAACGTGATCCGACGATCTGCACCCCGACTGGGCAACCGTCGACCATTCCGAAACACACCGTCGACGCCGGCTGCCCGGTCTGGTTGAACCACGCTGTGAAACTGCAATGCGCCAAGGGCCGTTCGGGGTCGAGACCGACCGTATCTGCGTCAAACCCCACCACCGGAATGACCGGGCTGATCACGAAGTCGTACGGCTCGAGATGCCGTTGGAGTCGTGCCTGTGCCGTGTTCACCGCGTCCAGATCGCGTGAATAGTCGGTAGCGCTCGCGAGCGACGCCGGTTCAGCCCACTCGGACACTGCAGCAATCACTTCCGCTCTCCGTTCCTCAGGTATCGACTCCCACTCCGCCCGGGCGCGAACCTGAAACAATCGATCCAGTGGTGCATAGGGATCGGACTCGAACGGCGGGGTCACCCTCGTCACCTTTGCCCCCGCCGCCGCGAGCACCTGCGCAGCAGCATCCACCACGGCAACGACCGCGGGTTCCGCTTCGTATCCGTAGCCCATTCCTGTCATCACGCCGATTCTCAGACCTCTCACCTCTGTCTCCCAGCGGGATTCGTCGATGGACTGCGCTGGGAGTGACCAGGCGTCACGGCTGTCAGGGCGCGCGATGGCCCGGTACATGTCGACCACCTCGTCCACCGTCCTGGCCATCGGACCCGGTGAGCGCATCATCGAAGACGGTAAGTGCGGAATCCTCCCCTGCGTTGGTTTGAGTGCGACCAACCCACAGTGTCCAGCCGGCAATCGCACCGAGCCGGCGATGTCCGTGCCCACCGCGGCATATCCGATGCCCGCCGCAAGGCTCGCACCTGCTCCGGCACTGGAGCCACCGGTGTTGCGTGAGAGATCCCAGGGATTGCGAACGATGCCGTACAGCGAACTGACGCCGGCGGCCATCATGCCGAAGTCCGGCATCGTCGTTTTGCCCACGATGACGGCGCCTGCCTCCTTCAATCGCGCCGCGGGCGGTGAATCACTCTCGGCATCAGGAACATCCGAGTGCGCTGCGCTCCCGTGACGCCACGGCATACCGACTGCATTGACGCTGTCCTTGATGGTGACCGGGACTCCGTCGAGACTGCTCAACGGGGTGCCGGTCGCCCATCGTGCCGCCGATTTTGCGGCCGCTGATCGGGCGCCGTCCACGTCGACCATCGCCATAGCGTTGATCGACGGATTCACAGCGTCGATCAACGCGAGAGTTGCACTCAATGAATCCACGGGCGTGAACTCACCGGTTCGGTACCCCTCAACGAGCGACGACATGTTCTGCGGAAGTACCTTGTCAATCACGATTGCTCCTGTTCCGACGACAATCCTTCTACTACAAGCCGTTCGAGCACACCCGTCAACATGTTCAGTCCAGCCAACAGATCTTCGGGTTTGGTGTATTCGTTCTCCGCGTGCGAGATGCCGCCGACGCTGGGCACGAATAGCATCACCGTCGGCACCAGGTCTTTGAGATTGATCGAATCGTGTCCTGCTCTGGTGAGCATTCTCCGGGCGCTCAGACCCAATCCGCCGGCAACCGACTCGGACAGCTCGATACCGGCGAGATCGTAGGAGGTGCTGGGGCGCAGCGAACCCGATTCGATGTCGACGGAGACTTCGCCCAGCGCCTCGATATCAGCTTTCGCCTGCAGGAACAGCTCATGAGCCTTGTCGAGAGCCGCTTCCTCACTTGACCGGATATCCACTGACATGACTACGTCGGACGCCACCACAACGGGTGAGTTCGGTTGGACGGTCAATCTTCCGATCGATGTGAGAACAGCCCCCGCAGGGAACGCCGACGCCACTTCACGAACCGCGACGATCATCTGTGCTGCGCCGAGGAGCGCATCCCTACGGTCTTCGATCAACGTCGCACCGGTGTGTGCCTGTTCGCCGCGAACTCGGACGAGATACTTGCGTACTGCCCAGTTGGCGGTGACCACGCCGATCGAGATCCCTTTCTCTTCCAGGACTCGCCCTTGCTCGATGTGGATTTCTGCGTACGCACTGCACTCCGGCGGCTCGTCCGAACCCAGGTAGCCGATATCACTGAGTGCGCCGCGGACCGTCCGACCGTCCGAATCGACGGTGTCGAGGACCTCACCCGCCGCGAACTTCCCGGTGAAAACCCCACTGCCCATCAAGCTGGGGCTGAATCTGCATCCCTCCTCGTTGAACCAGTCGACGACCGTGAGGTTGAAGGACGGTGTGATACTTCCGGCGGCGACTCGTTCGGCGACAGCGGCGGCAGCATGCGCCCCGGCAAGAACGCCGAAGGCTCCGTCGAAGCGACCTGCCTTCGGCTGACTGTCGAGGTGCGAGCCGACCAAGATGTGCGAAGCGCCTTCGATCCACTCGAGGGAGCCGAAAAGGTTGCCCACTGCGTCGACGCGGCAATTGAAACCATTCTCCGTCAACCAGATACGAAACCAGTCTCTGGTCTGCCCGTCCGCCGCGCTTGCGGCTTGACGTTCCACTCCACCTCCCTCGGTGGCGCCGAATCTCGACATCGCGTCGAAGTCTGCGAGGAAATCAGACATTCGTTACCCTCACCGAGGAATCCTCCACCTTGGAGACATGATTCGAAACAACCGAACGAGCGGCGATATCGAACATCTCTTCCACCCGAGTTCGCTCAGCCGCCGAGATGCCGGTCAAAGCGGAGACGACCAGGAACACGATGAGATTGACGGCCATTCCGACTACACCGCCGGTCAGTGAGCCAAGTCCGGCGATGTCATCCGGGTAGATGAAGGTCAACACCAATGCAATCCCGAAACCCGACAGCATGCCCGAAACTGCCCCGTACTTGTTGCCACCCCGCCAGAAGATTCCGAAGAAGAGCGGAACGGCCAACTGGACTACGCCCTGGTAGGAGATTTGTGCAAGGAGCTGCAACCGAGTCATGTCGTACGTTACGTAGGCCACCACTCCGGCCAATGCCATGAACCCCACCATGCTGACTTTTGCGACCACGGTAAGTGCCGAATCCGAAAGTTTGCGCTTGTCGGAGTTGACGAGATCGTTCGCAATTTGCAGACCACACACTTGGACACTTCCGTCGATGTGGCCCATCGACGCCGCGAACACCATTGTCACACCCAGACCGAGTAGCCAGGTTCCCCCGTACGACTCCATGATCGTGAACCATGCAGCCTGCGGGTTTGCGATGACCTCCGGCATCTGAGATGCGGCGATACCCAACAACATCAACAGCGTGTAGAACACACTCGAGATCAACACGGTACGTATAGTCCCCGCTTTTACTGCACGGACTCCCGACGCGGTGTAGATCCGTTGGAAACTCATCGGCCAGCACAACGATCCGACTACGCCGGTGAAGATCAGGCTGAAGAGGTAGAACGGACCGTAAGCGTCGCCGTCGCCGGGCACCCGCAGGAATTCGATCGGGACCTGCGCCAGCGCATTCATGCTGATCGGGCCGCCGGCGACGCCGGACAACAAGACCAGACATACAAGTGCTGCAATCACGTACGCGACGATCCCTTGGAACGCATCGGTCATGATCAACCCACGCATGCCCATCTTCACTGTCCAGTACTGACGGATCAGGATCAGCGCCAACCCGACAAGCAGGCAGGTGGTCACCGACCATCGACCCTCACTCGCGTATTGAAATACCTCCCCCAGTGCCTGCATTCCGAGAACCACCCACGGGAAGACCGAGACGATTCCGATGAGACTGGCGATCATCTTCACCGAACGTGAATTAAACCGCAAGCCAAGAAGATCCGGCTGTGATCGAAGGTTGTATCGGGCACCCCATCGCCACGCTCTTGTAGCCATGAAGTACATCATCGCGACACCGAGACTGGAGTAGGCGAGGCCGTAGAATCCGAAAACTCCTGCACCCGCAGCCATCCCGAAGAAAGCGATGAATACCGCGCCCGGCCACCAGGAGTTCACGTAGCACATGGCCACGTACCACGGGCCGTAGCTACGGCCGCCGACCGAGTACTCCTCGAACGTCGGCTTCGTCTTCTGCTGAGTCGCATAGAGAATGAAGAGCACTCCGGCGTAGAACAACGCCAGCATTCCGAGCATGATTGCCATGTCATTCTCCATTCGGACCGGCCGGCGTCAGCGCCAGCTCTTCGTCGAGTTCACCGCGAAGGTCTTCGACCCTGTACAAGCCCCACAGGCCCAACCCGAGAACCAACGCGTCGAGAATCCAGTACATGATGCTGAACGGGATTCCGAACACCAGCGTCGAAACCCCACTGCCCCAGAGATAAAGGGGCGGGAAAAGTGCAAACAGCAGCGCAATACCGTAAACGGACCCGAAGAACACCATGATCTTTCGGTGACTGAGCCCGCGGATGAAATCCTTCATCGGACCTTCCCTCAGTTGACGAGCTGGCGAATGGAGTCGTGCAGATGAGCGTTCGATGCAATTCCGTTGCCACAGTCGAAGTTCCGACGACCGTCGAGACTCGAGAAGCGACCACCCGCCTCTTCGATGATCACCGGCATCGGCGCGAGGTCGTATGCCTTGGTCGTATAATCGACGATCGCATCGGCGTGCCCGCAGGCGACCATCGCATAGCCGTACGCGTCACCCCAGGTGCGGAGAATGACGCCCCGCGAGTTGAGATCGCGGATCGTATCCGGCTTCCAGTCCTCGAGCCACGTGGCCATCAGATACGCGCCGTCGAGATCCGTCCGGTCGGAGACAGCGGCGGGCTCGTCGTTTCTCCAGCATCCACCGCCCTTTTCTGCTGACACGAGCACACCGGCGCTGGGCAGATTGATCGCCCCGAATGTGATTTCACCCGCCTCTTCGTATGCGAGGAGGTTCGCATAGAGCGGCACCGAGTGGACAAACGACTTCGTTCCGTCGATCGGGTCGATGATCCACCGATTTCCGCTCGAACCCACGACGTCGTCGAACTCCTCGCCCATGATGCCGTCATCGGGGAAGTTCTCGGACAAAGCATCGCGAATCATCTGTTCGATCTCTTGATCAGCCTGGGTGACTGGCGATCCATCCGACTTCGTGTCGACCCGAAGCGTCGACTTGTCGAACCAGTGCCTGGCAAGATCTCCTGCTTCTCGAGTAATCGCCAACGCAATCTCGGCACGGGTCGAAAGCATTCGATTCACTGCTGGTGCCCTCCATTCCCTGAATAGGAGTCCGAAACCGACGACTTCGGACTCCCCAGAGATTCGGGCTAGACCATTTCTGGTTCTCTCACCAATTGTTAACGGCGTGTTACAGATCACACTTCGTGTTGTGGTGGATCGGGTGCCTCACTAGTTTTGGGGTTCAACGAACTGCCGTATTGCGAGGTCACGCCATATGTCGATGATGGAGCAGACTCGATCTGCGCTGTTACGGCTCGCTCAGGAACTCGAAGGACGCTCCGTGGGCAAATTCCCGCCCGAGCGCGAACTGGCAGCACGACTGGGGACATCTCGCACGACAGTGCGCAGCGCACTCGACGCGCTGGAACGTGAAGGATTGGTACATCGGGTCAAAGGCCGAGCAGGCGGCGCCTTTCTCACCAGCGTCCACGCAGACGCCCCCACTCCGGAGAACGCACGATCCCTGTGTGCCAGCCGACGACTGTCCCGAAATCTGAATACAGTCATGGGCGTACCGCAAATGCTCCAGGAACAAGGATTCCAGGATGGCACCAGAGTGCTGTCAGCACGTCTGGAGCGACCCAGCCCGCGAGCCGCCCAGATACTCGGAGTTTCCCCGGACCGCGATGTGATTTCCTTGTTGCGCTTACGATTTGCCGACGGTGACACGTTGTCGCTGGAACGGATGTATCTGGGCGACCCCGGATGCCGCGATCTGCTCAGAACGCACATGGATTCCGTCTACGAAGCCCTGCGTTGCAAATTCGGAATCGACATCTCGGCCACCGACGAATCCATCGAACTGGCAGAAGTCAGCTCCTCGGTGTCGACGCTTCTCGGACAACCGATGCCGGCCCCGGTGCTCAAGCTGGAACGAATCGGCTACGACCAGCATGAGCGTCCCGTCGAGTACTCGGTAGACCTCTTCCGTGCGGACCGAACACGACTGAGCGTGAGCACGCGGCCGGGACACCGTGTGTGAGCCTAGGCCGACCCTGCCCCCAAAGTCGACGTACCTCTGCCATACCGTAGGCGGGTGACCTCCCTGCGATCAGACGCGCACGCAGGTCACTCGCGCGCATCGAAGACTGATTCAGCAGTTCAACCGCTGCTTCCCGACCTCGCGATCGAACAACTTCAGTCCTTGTTGCAAGTACGTTCCTGGACTCTCGCGGAATGGTTCGCGATGGCCGACCAACGCGGATTCCTCGCGCCCGCGGCCAGTGTCCCGCTCTTCATGGAAGCCGCGCTGAAGTATCCCGAGCACCGCGAGGCGCTACTTCGCCTCGCCGGTCGACGCGGGCAGTACCTGGCGGAGCAGAACCCGGATTGGGCCCAGCTACGACGAATCGGATCACGCCGGGACGAGCTGTGGCTTTCGCCCGATCCGGACGACCGTACGGCCTGGTTCGATTACATACGTACGGTCGACCCGGAACTGGCGAGCGAAGAGCTCGAGATCGCTTGGGACGACGAGGCCACGGCAAGCCGGCTGCACTTCCTCGACCATCTCGACGTCGGGCTGGGTGAACACGACTACGCGCTCCTCGAGCGTGCACTCGACGATCCAGCCGTGCGGGTCCGTGAGCGTGCAATTCAACTACTACGGCAACTCCCCCGATCTCCGTTTGCCTCTCGAATGGTCACTCGGGCTCGGTCCTGGGTGCGGCTCGAGACGAAGCCCTTGCGGCCGCGCCTTGCCGTCCGATTGCCCGGCTCGCTCGACGACCTCGCATTTCGTGACGGCATCGAAGACGTCCACTACAAGAACAAGGGCATCCGGCGCTGGTGGTTACGGCAAGTCGTGACCGCCACTCCGCTGACTCTGTGGGAATCTATGGCCGGTTCGCCACGCGAGGCCCTCACCATCCCCATCGAGAAGCAATGGCGCGCGGTGATGATCGAATCATGGATTGCCGCAACCGTTCTCCAGAAGAACACCGCGTGGGCGTCGGCATTTCTGGAGCGGGACGGGCGCACGACGGACCGGAGAATCGTCGCCATCGCGGACCCACGCGAGCGCGTCGAGTACATCGTTGCCGGACACGCGGACGAGTACCTTCTGGGCGTCGACGGCAGCGCACTGCTCGACGGCATCGACCGCCCATGGCCCCTGGCCGTCGCCGAAAAGTTGTTGAATGCCTTGGAGAACGAAGCTCTGGATCATGCTGCGACGGGTGAGGACTTGGGCATCCACTCGCGTCACAGTCACTTTTCCACCCTGCGAAGCGTGCAGGCGCGCTTCCCTTTCGACGCCGTACCGCTTCTGCAGGACGCGGCGGCCCGAACGAGTGACCCCGGGTGGCAACAAGCATTCACCGACAGCGCCGTCAACATCGAGCAGCGCCGACTCCGCTTGGACGTCCTGCGCAATCACCGCTGAACGACGAAGGGGCCGCATCCTTGGAACGGAATGCGGCCCCTTCGTCGTTCGTGAAAGATCAGACCACGCTGACCATCTCGTGATCAGCCACACCGGCGGCCAACACCCGAAGGTGATCTTCGGTGCTGCCGAGGGTGTGCTCGATGGCGACGAGTCGGCTCACGTAGTGCCCCACCGGGTACTCGGCGGTCATACCGATACCACCATGCATCTGGATCGCCTCCTGGCCGATGAGCCGAGCCGAACGCCCGATCTGCAACTTCACCCGCGAAGCGATCACTGGATCGACGACGCCGTCGGCAAGGGACATCGTTGCGTACAGACTCATGCTGCGTGCCAACTCGAGCGAGACGTACAGGTCGGCGGCGCGGTGTGTCAGCGTCTGGAACTTTGCGAGGGGAACCCCGAATTGCTTACGCGTCTTGAGGTATTCGGTGGTCAGGCGTAGCGCCTCTTCCATCGCTCCGACAGCCTCGGCGCACAGCGCGGCCTGCTCACGGATCTGCGCGGCCTGGATCAGAGCAGTAGCGTCACCGCCCTCACCGAGTGCTTCGGCCGGCGTATCGGTGAACTCGATCTGCGCCCCGCGCAACCCGTCGTGAGTGGCGTAGGACTTGCGTACCAAACCGGAGGCATCGCTCTTGACGAGGAACAGTCCGACGCCACCGCCGGGGAGCGCAGCGCTCACGACCAAGATGTCCGCCGTCGCGCCGTGGCCGACGGGATTCTTGATACCGGTGATGGTCCAGCCGCCGTCGACCTGGGCCGCCGCGGTGGCCCGTTCGGTTGCCGGCCAACGGATTCCGGGTTCCTGGTCGGCGAACGCGAGGAACGTGGTGCCCTCGGCCACTCCGGGAAGAATCGACGAACGCTGCTCTGCACTGCCACCTTCGGAGATGAGGCCGCCCGGCGTCACGACCGCGTCGAGTAGCGGCTCGGGTGCCAAGCGTCGACCGATCTCGGTCATGACCGCGCCGATTTCCACTGGGCCGGCGTCCATGCCGCCGTCGTCCTCGGAGAATGTCAGGCCGAGCAAGCCGACCTCGGCCAACTGCTTCCAGACCTGCGGGCTCCACCCGGGATCGGAGTCGATGATCGCGTTGCGCTTCTCGGCGTCGTAGCTACGCGCGAGGAGATCCTTGGTGGTGTCGCGGAGAAGTTTTTGTTCGTCGTTGAGTTCGAAGTCCATGCCACGCCTCACAATCCGAGGATCGAGGAGGCGATGATGCTGCGCTGCACTTCGCTCGATCCGCTGTAGATGGATACCTTGCGGTAGTTCAGGTACGTCGGGGCAGTGTGCTGCGCCCAGCTCGCGGAGGCGATGTCGCTGCCCGCGTCGTACGGCAGTGAATCAGGGCCGGCCACGTCCATCAGCAGTTCGACGCTCGCCTGCTGCAATTCGGAGCCACGAAGCTTGAGCAGCGACGACGCCGGGTTCGGCTGGCCGTCAGCGGAACTGGCGACCACCCGGAGCTGAGTGAGCTCGAGGGCAAGCAATTCGTTTTCGAGTTCGGCGAGGCGAGCAGCGAAGAGCGGATCTTCGAGCAGTGTTCCGTTACCGACCTTGACCTCGGCAGCGCGAGCCTTGGCCTGGGCCAGACGAACCTTCGAGAAACCGACGCGGGTGACACCGGTTCGCTCGTTGCCGAGCAGGAACTTGGCGTAGCCCCAGCCCTGGTTCTCTTCACCGACCAGGTTCTCTCCCGGAACGCGGACGTCCTCGAAGAACACTTCGTTGACCTCGTAGCCGCCGTCGATCAGCTTGATCGGGCGGACCGTGACGCCAGGCGTCTTCAGATCGACAAGGATGAACGAGATGCCGGCCTGACGCTTGGGCGCATCGGGATTGGTGCGCACGAGGCAGAAGATCCAGTCGGCGTACTGTCCCAGCGTCGTCCAGGTCTTCTGACCATTGATGACCCAGTCGTCGCCGTCGCGGACCGCACGGGTCTTGAGCGAAGCGAGATCGGAACCGGCCTCGGGTTCGGAGAATCCCTGGCACCACCAGATGTCGAGGTTGGCAGTCGCCGGAAGGAACTTCTCCTTCTGCTCCTGCGAGCCGAAGGCCGCGATGACCGGACCGACCATGTTGGCGTTGAACGCCAAAGGTTCGGGAACCGACGCAAGCTGCAGTTCGTCGAGCCAGATGTTGTGCTGGACCGGGGTCCAGTCCTTGCCGCCCCACTCGACCGGCCAGTGCGGTACCGCCAGACCGTGAGCGTTGAGGATCTGCTGCGCCTCGACCATACGGTCGCGCCCCAACTCCTCGCCGTGGGCGTACGCCTCCCTGATGTCCGCGGGGATTTGCGTACGGAAGAACGTCCGCATCTCGTCGCGGAACGCTAGTTCCTCGTCGGTCAATGCCAGGTTCATCGGGATTCCTTCGCACTCGAAACCGGATTCATGTTCGGTTCGACCGTACCCCGACAGCTATGGAGGCGGAACAGGTACCGCAAAAGACGGCACTCGGGGCCGACCTCCTACACGGTTTTCAGGACCAACAGGTAACCCCCGCCCGCGGCGTCGATGCTTGTTTCGACATTCAACGCGGGAGCCAGACGCGACAACCGATCGATCAGCCAATCCGACGCTTCCTGGGCGTCGTCCTTGCCGGGGCAGCGAGCGACGGCGACGCGGCCACCCTTTCGCTCGAGCTGCTCCACGACCCCGATGATCGGGGCGGGATCCACGACGAACAGCCGATCCGGCCATTCCACAACAGGTTTGACCGCACCCTTCTTGGTGTTGCATGCGCGGTGCGCCAAGCGTTCGACGCCACCTTTGGTCTTGCCACCCTTTTTTGCGGTATTGATGCTGTCGATACTCGGGCCGCGCGGATCATTGACGGACATGTCGGGATCGACCGGTTCGTCACACAGCCAGCAGCGCCAGGATTCACGTTCGCCGACTTCTTGAAGGGTGCTCATGTGGCAACGGTACCGTGCGCACTTTCGGCTGTTACCGCTACCAAAAGTGCGCACGGGGGCCGAAGGCCCTACATGTCTGCAATCGCCTCCAGCGGCTTTGTCTTGGCCGCTCGGTTGGCCGGCCACAGCGCCGCCAAGACACCCACCACACCCGAGCCGATCAGCATTCCGACCACCTGACCCCACGGGATCGTGATCTTGTCGAGGCCCTGATCCGCGAGAGTGCTCACGAAGGCCCAACCGAACGCGATGCCGAGAACAACTCCGACCGCCGCGCCGTACACCGCGATGAGCACCGACTCGAGGTAGATCGTGCGTCGCATCTGTCCGCGCTGCATGCCGACAGCTCGCAGCATTCCGATTTCTCGTCGCCGCTCGACCACCGAGAGTGCCAGGGTGTTGATGATGCCCAGGATTGCGATCACGACCGCGAGTGCAAGCAGTCCGTAGAGGATCGCCAACAACGTGTTGATCTGCTGGCCCTGAGTTCCCTTGAACTCCTCACGATCCTGCACCTGGACGACGACGTACTTCTCCGTGGCCGTTTCGAGCTCGGATCGCAGCGTTGTCAGATCCGCGCCAGGCTTCGCCTTCACCAGAACCACGAAGTCCGGCAGACTCTCGGCCGGCATCAGCTTCCTGTACGCCTCGTCCGAGACGATCCACGAGCCGATCAGCTGGTTGTCCTCGAACACTCCCGCGACAACCGTCTGGTACTCGACGCCGCCGGGACCGGTCAACGTCTGGGTCGAACCCACAGTCCAACCCTTGTCGTCCGCAGTCGACTTCGAGACGAGCATGTTGTTGCCGGTCAGATCGACCGTGCCCTCGAGGATCTTGTATTCGAGCACGCCTTCGATCGGACCGTCGAACGAAGCGCCCTGCTCGTCCTCACCGTCGACCTTCGCACGCACTCCGTGCAACGACGTCGCGCTCTGCACGTCGGGCACCTGTCGGACTGCGTCGGCCGCACCTCGCGGCACGCCGATCGCGTTGGGACCGGTCAGGATGTAGTCGGCCGAAACACCCACGTCGACAAGAGCATTGATGCTCGCCTTGGCCGAGGAACCGAACACTCCGATGACCGTCACCAGCATCAGACCGAGAGTCAACGCGAATGCCGTTGCGGCCGTGCGACGGGGATTGCGCACCGCATTGGTACGAGCCAATCGCCCTATGGCACCGAACGGCTTGGCGAACACGGCACCGAGCGCGCCGACGATCGGCCGCGACAGCGCGGGAGCCCCGAGAAGCACCGCGATGATCAACGAGAACGCACCGAGGCCTACGATCAGCGCCGCGCCGCCGCCGGTACCGCGAGAGCCGAACACGAGCAGTGCCACACCGATCACGCCGAGAATCGCACCGATCAACGTCCGCACTCGCAGTGAGTCGCCGGTGGAGGCGAACTCCTCACGCATGGCCGCCACCGGCGGGATCTTCGACGCACGACGAGCCGGGGCGTAAGCGCTGAGCGTCGTGACGACGACGCCGACCACCAACGCGACGATGATCGTGCGGGCACCCACCTGGAGCGGGCCTTCCGGCAGACCGACGTCGAATGTGTTGAGGAGACTGCGCAATCCGTAGGCGAGACCGATACCGCCGAGCAGACCGATGATGCTGCCGATGAGTCCGACCACGAGCGCCTCGGTGACCACCGAACGGCCGACCTGCGCTCGGCTCGCACCGATCGCACGCAGCAGCGCCAGCTCACGAAGACGCTGCGCCACGATCATCGAGAAGGTGTTGTAGATGATGAACGTTCCGACGAGCAGAGCAATCGCGCCGAACGCCAACAGGAAGTAGTTGATGAAGCTCAGCGCCGAGTCGACCTCGGCCTTGGTCTCCTCACGAACCTGGTCGCCGGTCTGCACCTTGAGATCGGGGAAAACCTGCTCGACGCGTTGCTGCAGTTCCGTCTGCGACACCCCGTCGCCCGCGACGTCGATGTACTCGACGTGTTGGCCGTCGGTGAAGAGTCCACGGGCCTGCTCGTCGGTGAAGAGCGCGCCGATGAACCCGCCGGTGTCACTGCCCGCCCCCTCGTAGATACCGGACAACGTCACGTCCACGATTCCGCGGGCCGGTGCCAGAACCTTGGCGGAGTCCCCCACCTTCAGTCCGGCTCGCTCGGCGGCGCTGGTGTTCAGCGCGACCTGACCGGTCTGCGTCGGAGGCGCGCCCTCGACGAAGGTGTCGGGTTCGGCAATCGCCTGGCCCGGCGGTAGGTAGGACTGACCGATACTCGGCGCGCCGCCGGTCTGAACAGCGCCGCCGTCTGCGTTGATCAGGACGATCTGTCCACTGACGGCCGGGGCTACCGCTCGAACGCCGTCGACTGCGGCAAGTTTGTCGACATCCTCGACCGGGACGCCACTGGTGTTGCGCTCTTCCATCGATACCCGGACGTCGACGCCCTGGGCGGTGTTCTCGAAGATCGAATCGAAAGTCTTCTGGAGGGTGTCGGTGAAAACGAACGACCCCGCGACAAAAGCCGTGCCAAGCACCACGGAGAGAACCGTCAGCGCAAGTCGCACCTTGTGTGCCGCCAAGTTGCGCAGGGAAACCTTGCGCATCGGCGAGTTACTTACCGAAGCCATGTGCTCAAGCCCCGGCTTCCACGTTCACGACCGCCTGCGGAGCGTCCAGACGCTTCATCCGGTCGAGGACCGAATCCGCCGTAGGCTCGCGCAATTCGTCGACGATCTTGCCGTCCGCGAGGAACACCACCCGGTCGGCATACGCCGCTGCCCGCGGATCGTGCGTCACGATCACCACGGTCTGGTTGAACTCGTCGACGGCCGCCCGCAGGATCGAGAGCACCTCACCGGAGGACTTCGAATCGAGGTTTCCGGTCGGCTCGTCGCCGAAGATGATCTCCGGCTGACCCGCCAGCGCACGCGCACACGCCACACGCTGCTGCTGACCACCCGAGAGCTCTCCCGGCCGATGATCGAGGCGATCCCCGAGACCCAGCTTGGTCAGGACGCTGTTCAACCAGGTCGGGTCCGCTTTGCGTCCCGCGATGTCGAGCGGCAACGTGATGTTCTCGAGCGCGGTCAGGGTCGGCACCAGGTTGAACGCCTGGAAAACGAAACCGATGCGATCGCGTCGCAATTGGGTCATCTGTTTGTCGGAAAGCGTCGTGAGTTCCGTGTCACCGATGAGAACAGAACCCGAACTGGCGGAATCCAGACCGGCGAGGCAATGCATCAGCGTCGACTTACCGGAACCGGACGGCCCCATGATCGCCGTGAACTCACCGCGGGCGAAATCTGCGGACACCGAACTGAGGGCGTGCACCTGGGTATCTCCGGTGCCGTAGGTCTTGGACAGGCCGACTGCGCGGGCCGCGACATCCTGGGCGTGCGAACTCATGATCGCCTTTCCTGTTCACTTCGGTGCTACTTTGCGGGCGTGACGGGCGCCCGTGAAAACACGGACGCCCGCAATGGTTGGTTCCATCCTGTCGGGTGGCGGGCGCGCCCGCCATCGGGGACCACCCTGATATCTGCGGCCGAGCCGGTCAGGGTCGGGGGAATGCGACCCCTCATGCTTGTGCGCATTGACTGGAAACAGCGATACGAAGACCGGGCGCACATTAACCTTGTGACACCAATCACACGAGAGAGGCGGCCGAATGTCCGACGCCACCGCTGGAATCATTTTCGATCGGCTAGAGCACTGGGCGACGGTCAAGCCTGATCAAGCAGCGATGACCTTCCAAGGGACCGAATTCACGTGGGCTCAGTGGCGGGACCGCATCTTGCGTATCGCCGCCGCCCTCGCCGAATCAGGCATCGGTGCCGGCGACACTGTCGCGTTCGTCGACAAGAATCATCTGTCCTGTCTCGAAGTCACCTACGCCGCCTCACTGCTCGGCGCCGCGAATGTCGTTCCCAACTGGCGACTTTCGAGCGAAGAGCTGGATTACGTTCTCGCGGACTGTGGCGCTCGCATTCTGTTCGTCGGCAGCGAACTACTCCCCCAGGTCGTCGCGATGCGAGACCGCTTGACGGCCGTCGAATCGATCTTCGCCGTCGGCGGTGAACACGACGAATTCGAGCCGTGGATCGACGAGGTCACACCGCTGCACTCCCGCCCCGAGGTGAGCCCCGATGCCACCGCTCTGGTTCTCTACAGTTCCGGGACGACCGGTCGCCCCAAGGGTGTCCAGCTCACGCATCGAAACCTGTTCGCGCACAGCAACAATGTCCTCGAAATCCTGCCGGCCCACGAGGATCACCGATTCTTGATCGCGATGCCGATGTTCCACGTCGGCGGAACGTGCTACGCCATCATGGCAATTCACACCGGTGGCCGCTGTTACTTCACGAGAGAAGCCGACGGACCGTCGATCTTCGCCGGTCTCGCCGCCGGAGCCAACATCGCCTTTCTCGTCCCACCGGTCATTGCCGGAGTCCTGGCCGCAGGCGAGCAGGCGGTCGCCGCCTTCAAAGCATTCAAACGCATCACCTACGGCGCCGCCCCCATGCCGCTCCCACTGTTGCGCGCGGCACTCGCAGCGTGGCCGGACACCGAATTCGTGCAGGTCTACGGCATGACCGAAATGGCAGGCGTCATTACCGCGTTGATGCCGGACGTTCACCGCGACGAGTCGCAGGTCGAGCGCATGGCATCAGCAGGTACGGCGATCCCCGGCGTCGAGATGCGCGTGGTGGACCCCGTCACGCTCGAGGACGTGCCCACCGGAACGACCGGTGAACTGTGGTGGCGATCCGAACAGTGCACACCCGGATACCTGGGCAAGCCTGAGGCGACGGCCGAAACGATTACCGCAGACGGGTGGCTACGTAGCGGCGACATGGGCCGCGCCGACTCCGGCGGCTTCGTCTTCATCGAGGACCGCCTCAAGGACATGATCATCACCGGCGGCGAGAACGTCTACTCCCCCGAGATCGAACGAGTACTGGTGGAGCATCCGGCAATCGCCGAGGTCGCGGTCATCGGCGTTCCCGACGACCGTTGGGGTGAAACCGTCAAGGCTGTCGTGGTTCTCACTGCCGAAGCGCAGATCGACGAAGCCGAACTGATCACCTATACACAGGAACGCCTCGCAAAGTTCAAGTGCCCGACCAGTATCGACGTCGTCGAGATTCTTCCCCGCAATCCCACCGGAAAGATCCTCAAACGCGACCTCCGCAAACCGTACTGGGAGAACCGCGAACACAAACTGGTCTGAGTTCGCGTGCTGTAATGGGGCGGTGACTTCGCGCCGCCCCACCACACCCAATCCGACCGATCCGTGCCCGTGCGGCAGCGGCAACGCGTTGGCCGAATGCTGCGGCAAGTACATCAGCGGAGTAGCGCACGCACCGACCGCCGAAACCCTGATGCGTTCGCGTTACACGGCTTTCGCTGTGATGGACGACGAATATCTCACGCAGACTTGGCATCCCGACCATCGCCCAGCCCAACTCGATCTCGACCCCGACCAGAAATGGCTCCGGTTGGAGATCCTGGACACCGAACGGGGCGGGCTGTTCGATTCCGACGGCGTCGTGGAATTTCGCGCTCACTACACATTCGGACGCGAGCGGGGAATGCTCCACGAACGCAGTCGATTTGCGCGAACAGAGGGTAAGTGGCTCTATGTCGACGGCGATATCGGTTAGGTAACTCCGGGCACCGCCGCCGCGGATCCCGATAACGCGAGCCCTACGATCGAGTCATGACAACGAACCGGACGAGATCATTTGCCGCTGTCGCTGCCATCGCAGTGGGCGTGAGCCTGACTGCCTGTTCGCAGGACGCGGAGACCACTCCCACGGCAGCCACCTCGGCCGTCACCTCGACCTCGACCTCGAGTGCAGCAGCGTCGACCACAGAACCAGTCCCGACGGACAGCTCCGACAAGACGTCGGCTGCGGGCACCGAATCCAAGCTCACCGTCGTCGACATCCGAGTGGGCGAGCACGACGGATTCGATCGTGTCGTCTACGAAATGGGCGGAACCGGCACACCCGGTTGGCGCGTCAAGTACGTCGACGCGGCGACGCAGGAAGGCAGCGGTAAGCCCGTGGACATCAAGGGTGCCGCAGTGATCCAGGTCCTGATCGACGGTTCCGCATATCCCTTCGACAGCGGAGTCGAGCAGTACTCCGGCCCCAACCCGGTCCCCGGCGTCGGCGGAGTCGTGACCGAGGTCAACGGGTCCAACGTCTTCGAGGGAGTCACGCAGTCGTTCATCGGCGTGACCGAGAAGCAGCCGTTCACGGTCACGACGCTCAGCGACCCTCCTCGCGTGGTGGTCGACGTGGCCCGCTGAGGCCGCACTTGACCTGAAGTTTGGTTGAGGTTCTACCTTCGTGTCGTACCGGCCACGTAATCTTCGTGGCCGGCGACCGGAGGGGCGAAGTCATGAGTATGGAAGTCACCGCGTGGAACGCGATGTACAACGCGATGCACGCGCAAGAAGATCGGCGCCCGTTCTCGAAGGCGACACTGAAGCGGATCGCGACGTTCGCAGTTCCACAGAAACGCAACCTCAGCTGGTACCTCGTACTGAGTGTCGTCACTGCTGCGCTTGCCGTGGCAACACCTGTCCTGGCCGGGCGCGTGGTCAACGCGATAGTCGGCGGCGACGCCGTCGACGTGGTCGTCAAACTTGCCGCCCTGATCGCACTGGTAGCACTTCTCGAAGCCGCTCTGGGACTGTTGACCCGGTGGCTCTCGGCCAGCATCGGCGAAGACCTGATCCTGCATCTGCGCACCACCGTCTTCGATCACGTCCAGAAGATGCCCATCGCGTTCTTCACCAGAACTCGAACCGGAGCACTGGTCAGCCGTCTCAACAACGACGTCATCGGCGCTCAGCGCGCCTTCAGCGACACCTTGTCCGGAGTGGTCAGCAATCTGGTCACCCTGGTGATCACGCTGATCGTCATGCTCGGGATCTCCTGGCAGATCACCGTCCTCGCGCTGCTACTTCTCCCGATCTTCGTCATCCCCGCACGGCGCATGGGCGCAAAACTTGCAGCACTCAATCGTGAAGCAGCCAACCATAATTCGCTCATGAGCACCCAGATGACGGAGCGGTTCTCCGCTCCCGGCGCGACTCTGGTCAAGCTGTTCGGCCGCCCGTCGCAAGAATCTGCGGAGTTCGCGGTTCGCGCCAGGCGTGTGCGCAACATCGGAGTCCGGACCGCAATGCTGCAGTCCGTCTTCGTCACAGCGCTGACGCTGGTCTCGGCCCTTGCTCTTGCCCTCGTCTACGGACTCGGCGGTTTCTACGCGCTGCGCGGACAGTTGGACGCAGGCGCCGTCGTGGCGATGGCATTGTTGTTGACGCGGCTGTACTCGCCGTTGACCGCACTGGCCAGCGCCCGGGTGGACGTCATGAGCGCCCTGGTCAGCTTCGAGCGGGTATTCGAGATTCTCGATCTGGCGCCGCTCATCACCGAGAAGCCCGATGCACGCACGGTGCCGCAGGGACCGGTGTCCGTCGAGTTCAAGAACGTCACTTTTGCATACCCATCCGCGGACAAGGTGTCTCTCGCGTCCCTGGAGGAAGTCGCGATCCTCGACACCCGCGGCGGCGAGGACGTGTTGCACGACCTGTCGTTCCGCACCGAAGCAGGACAGATGGTCGCCTTGGTCGGCACGTCCGGCGCCGGAAAGTCGACCGTGGCGCAGATGATTCCGCGCCTCTACGACATCGACTCCGGTTCGGTCGAGTTGGGCGGCGTCGACGTCCGAGACCTCAGTACCGATTCCATCCGGGAGACCGTCGGCATGGTCACGCAGGACGGGCACCTGTTCCACGAGAGCCTTCGATCCAACCTGCTCCTTGCGCGACCGGATGCCACCGAAGAGGATCTGCGTGAGGTTCTGGAGCGCGCACGGCTCACCGACCTGGTTGCGTCGCTGCCCGACGGACTGGAGACCGTGGTGGGTGAACGCGGTTACCGCCTCTCGGGCGGCGAGCGTCAACGCCTGACCATCGCACGCCTGCTCCTGGCCCAGCCTCGCGTCGTCATCTTAGACGAGGCCACCGCGCATCTCGACTCGACGTCGGAAGCTGCGGTTCAGGAAGCACTCGGCGAAGCACTCGCCGGGCGGACTGCGGTGGTGATCGCTCACCGATTGTCGACGATCCGTTCCGCGGACCTGATCCTTGTCGTCGAGGCAGGCCAGATCGTCGAGCGCGGCAACCATGAGGAACTGCTCGCGCGCGGCGGCCGCTACGCCGAGTTGTACCGCACGCAGTTCGACACCAACGCCCGGAAGAACGGCGCCCTCGCACCGACGCCGATCTGATACCGCGCAGCGCCTTGCCCCCCACACAGAAAACAGGCGCTGTCCTCCTCGCGGAGGGCAGCGCCTGTTTCAGTCTTCATGACAGTCGTTGAAGCTGTATGTCAGTCGTTGTAGCGATCGCGTCCGCCACCGCGGCGGTCGTCACGTCCACCACGATCGTCCCGGCCACCACGGTCGCCACGGCCACTCGGACGTCCCTGCGGCGGCCCGAAATCAGGCTGCAGCTGGATCAGGACGCCGGAGATGCGTGTGCGACGCAAAGCTTCGAGAGTCTCGTTGGAGAGGTCGGCCGGCAGCTCGACGATGCTGTGATCCGGGCGAATGCTGATGTGCCCGAAGTCGCTTCGACGAAGCCCACCCTCGTTGGCGATGGCACCGACGATGGCACCCGGAACGACGCGGTGACGCTTGCCGACTGCAATGCGGTACGCGGCCAGCTCCTGGCCCTCGGGCCCACGCGAGCGCGGCGCCGGGCCATCGTCGAAACGACGGGGAGGACGTGGTTCACGAGGCTCGCGCTCACGACGCGGCGGTGCCGGCGGCTCGGGAGAAAGCAAGAATGCTTCGCCGTCGCGCGACTGCAACGCCAGAGCGGCAGCGATGTCGATGAGCGGAACGTCGTGTTCCTGGTCGTAGTCCTCGATCATCTTGCGGAACATCGCGAGATTCTCCGAGGCCAGGCTCTCGGTGATGGAGTCACCGAACTTGGCCACGCGCTGGGCGTTGACGTCGTCGACACTGGGAAGCTGCATCTCCGCAAGCGGCTGACGGGTCGCCTTCTCGATGGACTTGAGCAGATGACGCTCACGCGGGGCGACGAACAGCAACGCGTCACCCTGACGACCGGCGCGGCCGGTACGACCGATGCGGTGGACGTACGACTCCGTGTCATGCGGGATGTCGTAGTTGACGACGTGGGAGATTCGATCCACGTCGAGGCCTCGAGCGGCAACGTCGGTCGCGACGAGGATGTCGAGGGCGCCGTTCTTGAGCTGACCGATGGTCCGCTCACGCTGTGCCTGGACGATGTCGCCGTTGATCGCGGCAGCCGAGTGCCCGCGGGCCCGCAGCTTCTCCGCCAGGTCTTCGGTGGCCTGCTTGGTACGGACGAAGATGATCATCGCCTCGAATGCCTCGACCTCGAGGACTCGGGTCAGTGCATCGAGCTTGCGCTGATGAGCAACCTGAATGTAGCGCTGCGTGATGTTCGAGGCGGTCGACGTCTTGGACTTGACGGTGATCTCGACCGGATTGTTCAGGTACTGCTTCGAGATCCGGCGAATCGAGCCGGGCATCGTTGCCGAGAACAGAGCGACCTGCTTGTCGCCGGGGGTGTCGCGGAGGATGCGCTCGACGTCCTCCTGGAACCCCATCTTGAGCATCTCGTCGGCCTCGTCGAGAACGAGGTACTTGAGATTGGTCAGATCCAGGGTGCCCTTTTCGAGATGGTCGATGACACGACCCGGGGTACCGACGACGACGTGTGCGCCGCGGCGCAGGCCCGACAGCTGGACGCCGTAGCTCTGGCCACCGTAGATCGGCAGCACGTTGAGTCCGGGGATGTGCGCGGAGTACTTGCCGAATGCCTCGGCAACCTGAAGCGCCAGCTCACGCGTGGGAGCAAGCACCAGCGCCTGGGTCTGCTTGATCGACGTGTCGATCCGCGACAGGACTGGAACTGCGAAGGCTGCGGTCTTGCCGGTACCGGTCTGTGCGAGACCGACGACGTCCTTGCCTTCGAGCAGCGGCGGAATGGTGGCAGCCTGAATGGGCGAGGGCGACTCGTAGCCCACGTCTGACAGTGCCTTCAGTACCCGATCATCGATGTCGAGGTCGGCAAATGTTGGGGGTTCGGGGTCACGCTCAATATCACTCATTTGACCAGCAGTTTAGCGGATAGAGTATAGACACGACGACATACCGGGGGTGCTTTTACGACAGATCCACCCTCCCAGCGGGTTTCGCCTAGCGTAGAAAGCATGACCGCAGCCACCGCAGCCACCCCCTCCCAGACCGTTGTCGCGATTGCCCAATTCGCCCCGGGGACGGACAAGAAAGCCAACCTCGAATCACTGCGATCACTGGCTTCCGATGCAGCAGCACGCGGCGCGAAAGTTGTCGTGGCGCCGGAATACTCGATGTTCACCGCACCGAAGACGGATGAGCGTTTGATCGAGTCCGCGGAGGACCTGGACGGCGAATTCGGTTCGGCGCTGGCGTCGGTCGCCGCGGAGTTCGGAATCTTCCTCGTGGCAGGAATGAACGAGCGGATCGACGACGTGAGCAGAATCTCCAACACCCTCGTCGCGATGGACCCGAACGGCGAACTGGTGGCGACCTACCGGAAACTGCATCTTTACGACGCTTTCGGTTACCAGGAGTCAGCCGTGATCCGCGCGGGCGAGATCACCGAACCGCAGACTTTCGGGTGCGACGGCCTGACCTTCGGCCTCCAGACCTGCTACGACCTGCGCTTCCCGGAAGTCACCCGGCGCATCGTCGACGTCGGCGCAGACATCTTGCTCCTGCCCGCCCAGTGGGTGCCGGGGCCGCTCAAGGAAGACCACTGGACCACTCTCGTGCGCGCCCGGGCCATCGAGAACACGATGTACATCGCAGCGGCAGATCAGAGCGCGCGCGGCGGCGCGGGTGCCAGCATGATCGTCGACCCGATGGGCGTCGTGATGTGTTCACTTGGCGAGCAGGTCGGGGTCGCCACCGCACTCGTTTCGGCTGCTCGCATCGCCGAGGTACGCGAGAAGAATCCCGCTCTCGCGCTGCGGAGGTTCACAGTCTCGTCGCGGTGACCTGCAGCGAGTAGCGTCGAACTGGTCGGGGTTCGAGCTTCTCGAGGACAACGCAGTGACCCAGTATCGGGATCGATCTTCCGCCGGCAGATTTCTGGCCGGGCGGCTCGAGACCTTGCGTATCGACAAGCCCGTCGTTCTCGGACTCCCGCGCGGCGGAGTTCCGGTCGCAGCCGAGGTGGCTGCGGCATTGAACGCTCCGCTCGACATCGTGGTGGTGCGCAAGCTCGGCAGTCCGTACAACCCGGAACTGGCGATGGGCGCTATCGGTGAGGGCGGCGTGCGGGTCCTCAACCACGACGTCATCGCAGCGGTTCGCGTCTCGAAAAGAGAACTCGTCGCCGTCGAACGCGACGAGCGAACCGAATTGGAACGGCGGGCGCATCTCCTGCGCGAGGGGCGGACCCCGGTTTCCCTCCACGGACGCACTGCGGTGATCGTCGACGACGGAATGGCTACGGGCGCGAGTGCCGCCGTTGCCTGCCGATGCGCGCGCACCGCGGGTGCTGCCTCCGTGATCGTCGCTGTCCCAGTAGCCTCCCCCGAAGCCATGAGAGTGATCGCGTGCTCCGCCGATCGGGTCGTCTGCCCCTTCGTTCCTGCCCTGTTAGGCGGCGTCGGTGCTGCATTCGAGGACTTTCATCAACTCAGCGACGACGAAGTGCTGTCCTTCCTCGCCTGAGTGCACACCTCTCCAGCCTGAGCACAGTCCAAGAGATCTCTGAGAATTTGTGATGTGTGCAACATTTCGCTCCTCGGTGCCGATAGCCCAAATGGAACAAAAAGAATTCGGCTTTCTGGAGGAACCGTGACCATCTCGACCGATACCGTCGACGCCGTCGCAGCTGCGTGCCGTGACCGCCTGGGCGACCCTTCCGCCTGGGTTGCGTCAGACGCTTATCGACAGAGCCTCGCCCTGTGCATCATCGAATCCGTTCAGTCCACGTCGGGTCACAGCGAAGTGACCGTCGTCGATCGCTACCTGGCGTACCGGAAAGCCCGCGAGGACAAACCCGTCACGGATGGCGCACGTGAACTACTCCGCACCTTCGAGGAAGCCGGCAGTTCGGACCAGTGGGCAGGCAAGATCGGCTCGTACAAGCGTCGCTACACGGCGACGGGTGTCCCGATCGAGGCACGGCACATCCAACAGGTCGCCGAGAAACTCCATCACTTGCGGATCAACAGCGTCGAGGACCTGCTGTCGGCCGCCGATTCCGACAACGCTCTCGAAGCCGTTCACCATGCCTGGGTGGACGCGTGCGGAGACGGTTCCGAAGTGACCTGGGCCCACCTGTTGATGTTGGCCGGAATTCCGCACACCGATCTGGGGACCGCTGCCGACACCTTCATCAGCGCGACACTCGGCACCACCGAGTTGCCGGGAGACACCTCGGAGATCCTTGCAGCTACTGCAGAGCAACTCGGAGTGGATCCGGACCGATTGGACTACGCAATTCGGCGGTGGCTGTCCGTGCACGGTCGCACGCTCCAACACGTCGCCTGAGTACCTGTAAACAGGCGGTCACACTAAACTGCAGGTCAGCGCCCGACCAGTTCTACCGAATAGTAACGACAGTGCAAAATGACGACTAATGTGATGCAATGCACATCAGAAATGTCAGTAGTCACTGGAGGGGTCAATAGTGCGCGAGTTCTCAGTTCCACAGTCGTTCTCAATTCCGGAGAACGTATCCATGGCCGACTCCGTGTTCCGTCACGCCGAAGAAGACCCCACATTCGTGCCGTTCAAGAGGCCGTCGAACGGTGGATGGGTCGACGTCACTGCAGCTGAATTCGCGAAGCAGGTCTCCGCAGTTGCCAAGGGCCTGATCGCGTCAGGTGTCGAGCTCGGCGACCGCGTCGCTATCCTGTCCGCGACTCGCTACGAGTGGGTCGTTCTCGACTACGCCATCTGGACTGCCGGCGGATGCACCGTCGCGATCTACGAGACCTCCTCCCCTGATCAGGCGCAGTGGATCCTCGAGGATTCAGCGACGACACTTCTGGTCGTCGAAACGGCCAAGCACGCGGAGACTCACAAGGAAGTCACCGACGGCGCAGAAGCCCTCCGCGAGGTTCTTGTCATCGAGTCGGGTGCGATCGACGAGCTGTCCAGTCGCGGTTCGGCAATCACCGACGAAGAACTGCACACTCGTCGTCACCAGGTCACCGCTGCCTCGCCCGCGACCCTGATCTACACCTCCGGAACCACCGGACGCCCCAAGGGTGTCCAGCTGACGCACTCCAACTTCTACGCCGAGTCCAACGCCTGCCGCCTGGCGATGCCGGAGTCCATGGTCCCCGGCAAGAAGACTCTGATGTTCCTGCCGCTTGCCCACGTATTCGCGCGGGCGATCTCCTTCGGCGCTTTCGACGCCAAGGTCACCGTCGCCCACACGTCGGACCTGACGACGCTGCTCGAGCAGTTCGCCGGCTTCAAGCCCAACTTCATCCTCTCGGTGCCCCGCGTGTTCGAGAAGGTGTACAACTCGGCTCGCCAGAAGGCAGTCGACGGCGGTAAGGGCAGCATCTTCGACAAGGCTGCTGCCACCGCCATCGAATACAGCGAATCCCTCGAAAAGGGTGGCCCCGGCCTGGCACTCAAGCTCAAGCACGCGGTATTCGACAAGCTCGTCTACTCGAAGTTGCGTGCAGCTCTGGGTGGCGAGTGCGAGCGTGCAGTCTCCGGTGGCGCAGCCCTCGGCGCGCGCCTCGGCCACTACTTCCGCGGCGTCGGCATCCCGATCTACGAGGGCTACGGACTCACCGAGACCAGCGCCGCAATCACCGTCAACACCTCGAGCGCGCAGCGCGTCGGCACCGTCGGCAAGCCGATCAACGGCCATGCAGCACGGATCGCCGAGGACGGCGAACTCCTCCTGCAGGGCCCGGTCGTGTTCGCCGGCTACTGGCACAACGAGAAGGCCACTGCCGAATCCATCGTCGACGGCTGGTTCCACACCGGCGACCTCGGCTCGATCGACAACGAGGGCTACGTCTCCATCACCGGACGCAAGAAGGAAATCATCGTCACCGCGGGCGGCAAGAACGTCGCACCGGCAGGCCTCGAAGATTCCCTGCGCGCGCACGCTCTGATCAGCCAGTGCCTCGTCGTCGGCGACGGTCAGCCGTTCATCGGTGCACTGATCACCCTCGATCCGGAGACTCTGCCCGGTTGGGTCGAGCGCAACGGCCTGCCCGCCGGCACCCCGATTGCCGATCTGGTGAAGAACGCCGACCTGATCGCCGAGATCGACTCGGCCGTTGCCGACGCGAACAAGAAGGTCTCCAACCCCGAGCAGATCAAGAAGTACACGATCCTCGAGGTCGACTTCACCCAGGAGACCGGTGAATTGACGCCGACGCTCAAGCTCAAGCGCAACATCATTCACGAAGCTCACAAGACCAAGATCAGAGACCTGTACGCCTGATCGATCGTCTTTCACGAGTCTGGCCCGGTTCGAATGCGAACCGGGCCAGACTCGTTTCACTGTCCGGCGGAGAGTAGTTCCTTTTCGATCTCGGATGGAAGGCCGTGCACCGCACGATCCTCCCGCTGAGTCGGCAGAGTTTCCCGCTGCATCCACTCCCAGGTATCGCGCACGGTGTCTTCGACGGGCCGGCACCGCAGCCCTGCTTGCCCCGCCTTGGCGGTGTCGGCTTCGAGGAAGCCCGCGAACTCACCCTCCTGCGGCACCCAACACGGAAGTTGTGTCCACGGCTGCGCTCCAGCGGCCGCCAGCCTGTCCTCGTCGATCCACACGAGTTCAGCGTCCGAACCGGTGGCAACCACGCACGCCTGGAGGAGTCCGGAGGTAGTGGTGTGGCCGGACGGGCTGATGACGTCGTATGCCCCGCTGATCCCGGCGGCCAGTCCGGCCAGGACAAAGGTTGCGATGTCGCGGGCATCGACGTACTGCAACGGTCTGGTCGGCACTCCGGGAGCAACGACACGTCCGCCCGCCGCGATACGCTGCAGCCACCACGGCAACCGCCCGATGTCCTCGCGCGGGCCGAGGATCAACCCTGCCCTCGCGAGTAACGCGTCCGGGAAGGATTCCAGGACAGCGAGTTCGGCCCCGCGTTTGGCGGACGCGTAATCGCTGTAGTCATCGGAGGTTGCAGATGCGGCCACCACTGGTGAGGTCTCGTCTACGTGCAAGCCCCATTGGTAGACGGATCCACTGGAGATGTATGCGTACCGGTCGACGTGACCGAGTAAGACGCGCGCATTTGCCCCGATCACTCGGGGGCTACCCGACCAGGTGTCGACGACAAGATCCCATCGACGATCACCGAGCGCATCAACCATCGCACGCTGATCGGTGCGATCCGCGAACAGGACCTCCGCTGTAGGTGGTGGCGCTCCGGTGAGCCCACGATGGAGCACTGTCACTTCCCAGCCCCGAGCCAAAGCGTCATCGACGAGAGCGTGGCCGAGGAACCGTGTTCCTCCGAGCATCAACAGCTTCATGAGGGCCATCGTCACTTGAAAAGCGTCGTGCGGCAACACGTTCGTCTGGTAGCGCAATTTCCGGCGGCTGAGGCACGGACGAACCGCTCAGATACCTCGTCCGGGATTGAGAACGTTCTTCGGATCGAATGCGGCCTTGACTGCAAGCATCATTTCGCGTTCGGTCTGGCCGACCATGTCCGCCATGTACGGCGCTTTGAGAACCCCGATACCGTGTTCACCGCTGATCGTTCCGCCCAACGCCAGTGCGCCGGCAACGATGTCGTCGAAAGCTCCGCGCGCACGATCCTGCGCACCCGGTTCGGCAGCGTCGAACACGATGGTCGGGTGGAGATTACCGTCGGCGGCGTGACCGAAGGTTCCGATCGTGACGCCGTGGCGATCGGCCGCTTCACGAATGCATTCCAACATGGACGGCAACGCCGGCACCGGCACCGCGACGTCGTCGAGAAGTACCGTGCCCAACGCCTCGAGAGCCGGCAAGGCCATGCGGCGCGCGGCGGTGAACTCTTCACCTTCCACCGGATCGTCGGTGTGGAAAACCTCTCGGGCCCCGGCACTTTCGCACGCCGCGGCGCAGTCCGCTGCCTCGGCGGCCGCCGACCTACCGTCGCACTGGATGAGTAGCATCGCCCCGGCCGATTCGTCCAGCCCCATCTTGGTCAGCCGATTGACGGCGCCGATGGTGACGTCGTCCATCAACTCCATCTGACACGGTTCGGCCACTGCCGACACGGCGAGTACGGCATCGATCGCGGACTCCGCGGAATCGAAGAACGCAACGACGGTGGTCGCGGCAGTGGGCGCCGTACGCAACCGCATCGTGGCTTCGACGATGACCGCGAGAGTGCCCTCCGACCCGACGAGCAGATGTGTCAGGTCCAGCCCCGCAACGTTTTTGCGCGTTCGTGCACCGGTACGGATCACACGCCCATCCGCCAGTACCGCTGTCAGGGCCGCGACGTGATCACCGGTGACGCCGTACTTGGCGCAACAGATGCCGCCTGCATTTGTCGCCAGGTTGCCGCCGATACTCGAGATGGACCGGCTTCCCGGATCCGGTACGTACCAAAGACCCTGCTGTGCAGCAGCTTCCGCCAGGTCACCGTTGATCACTCCGGGCTCCACCGTGGCGGTGCGCGCGGCAGGATCGATCTCGAGAATTCGATCCATGCCCGCGACGCTCAAGACGATGCATCCGTCGAGTGCGTTGGCGGCGCCGGCCAACCCGGTACCTGCCCCTCGTGTCACCACCGGAACGGCGAGTTCGTGGGCCACCGTCATGACCGCAACGACGTCGTCGACCGTCTTCGCCTTGACCAGCGCGGCGGGCCTTCCGGCTGCGGTGAGCAGTGATTGATCCCGGACGTACGCGCCCATTCGGTCGGGATCGGTTGTCGCCCTGTCCCCCACCGCTTTCTGCAAGCGTTCACCCAACAGATCGATACTCGTGGTCATTGTGTTCGTCCTTCGTAGAATCCGCGCACATGGCGCTCGACCAAAACGGCGGCCTCGTCAGCTGCACCGCGCTCGATCGCGTCGGCGATACCCTCGTGCTCGGCCAACAGTGCGCCGAGCGTGGCCGCCGAGTTCTCGCGCGAGTCGAGTTCGCTCAGCAGGTAGCCGGCGATGCTGTCGCGGAGAACCGTCATGACCAACCCGAACGCCTTGTTCCCGCCCGCTCCGGCCAGCGCAACGTGAAAGTCGACATCGGCGTCGTGGAATGCGACCGAGTCGTCGGCAAGGGTTGCGACGCGCATCCGCTCGATCGCATCCCGGGCGCCGTTCGGCACCGCGACGACAGTGCGCAGCGCAGCAGCTTCGAGCAGCACTCGCAATTCGACAAGATCGCCCAATGGAACTGCACCCACCTGCAACGCCGTGCTGAGAGCTGTGGCCGCGGAATCGGCCGTATGCTCGTGCGTCACCCGAGGCCTGGCAGTAGAAGTGGTGTCCGCGCCGGTCAACAATCCCTGCGCTTGCAGGACACGAAGCGCCTCACGGACCGTCGATCGCCCCACCGAGAACGTCTGTGCAAGTTCCTGTTCGGTGGGCAATGCCTCGCCGACGGGAAGCGAGCCGTCGAGTATGGCAGCACGGATTCGTCCCGACACGGCAAGGCTGAGCGGCATGCGCGACAACGGAGTCGTATCCATGCCGCGACGCTACCACCCCTTGCCTGCTTGTCTGACAAACTGTTTAATTGAGGAGATTCGTGACCCGGACCACAACAGAGAAGGTGCCGACCATGACCGACAAGCTCGAATTGGATCCCGCGACCACCGCCGTCGTGCTCATCGAGTACCAGAACGACTTCACCACCGAGGGCGGTGTTCTTCACGAGGCCGTCGCACCGGTCATGGAATCGAACGGACTCCTCGCGAACACCGCCGCGCTGGTCGATGCGGCCCGTGCGGCGGGTGTCACCGTGATGCACGCACCGATCACCTTCGCCGAGGGGTACAACGAAATCACCTCGCATCCGTACGGAATCCTCAAGGGCGTCGTCGACGGAAAGGCCTTCGTGAAGGGTTCGTGGGGCGCCGCTATCGTCGACGACCTCGCTCCGAAAGACGGCGACATCGTCATCGAGGGCAAGCGTGGACTCGACACTTTTGCCAGCACCAACCTCGATTTCATTCTGCGTAGCAAAGGAATTCGCACGATCCTTCTCGGCGGTTTCCTGACCAACTGCTGCGTCGAATCGACCATGCGCACCGGATACGAGAACGGTTACCGGGTCATCACACTCACCGATTGCGTGGCAGGCACTTCGGTCGCCGAACACGAGAACGCGATCACCTACGACTACCCGATGTTCTCGCACCCCGTCACGTCGAAAGAGGTGCTCGGCGCGCTCTCCTGAGAGGACTACCTGGAATGCGCGAGAAGGAATTCACGGCTGACGTTGGTGACACTGGCGTGAACCTTCTCGTGCAGCAGGTCGTGACCGGCGTCCTCGAACTCGCGCATCTCGACGTTGCGCAGCGTCCGCGCCCAGTCCCGGACGGGATCGACCGGGGCGATCCGGTCGTCGGTACCGTGAACGACCAGGACTGGGATGCCCGCGTCGGAGAGTTCCGCCCACCCGTGTTGCTCGACCGCACTGCGCGGGATGCCGCACAGCACTGCGGAGGCAAAATCGTGATCGCGATGAGCCAGCATCGTCAGCGCCGTCACGGCACCTAACGAATGACCCATCACCGCCTGCGGAACTTCGGGCAGTTCCGCCAAGGCGATGTCAGCGAGCGCGGCTGCATCGGCAGCAAGATCGGAGAGCGGAGCCCCGACTCCCGGATCACCCTCTGACAAACCGTGCCCGGTGTGATCGATCGCCCACACGTCGATCCCCGACGCCGTCATTGCGCCCGCGAAGCGGTGATACTGGCCGCTGTGCTGGCCGAGACCGTGCAGAAAGACCAGTGACACAGTGGGCACTGCGCCCCCTGCCGCCGGCCAATGCCGAAAGTGCACCTGACCGGTTCGTCCGTCGAAGAAGGGCATGCTCGTCATTCTGCACTCTCCTACGGGTATCCGCGGGCGGTGGGCGATTACTGGTGGGTTGCCTTGTCGGTGAGCGATGGCACAATCTCCGTGTGTTCCTACTCGATGATCAGATCGTCTACAGCGCCAGCGACCTCTCGGCTGCGGCCTCGTGCGAGTTCGCACTGTTGCGGCAACTCGACGCCCGTACCGGTCTGATCTCAGCCGAGGCGGCCGAGGCGGATCCGATGCTCGAGCGGACGTCGAGCCTCGGCGACTCGCACGAGCGCGAACAGCTTCAGAAGTTCATCGATCAGCACGGAGACGGCGTCGTCGTCATGGCGCGACCGGAACACTCACGCGCAGGCCTGACCGCTGCCACGTTGGCCACCGTCGAGGCAGCACGATCGGGCGCGCCAGTCATTTATCAGGGAACCTTTTTCGACGGCCGATTCCTCGGGTTCTGCGATTTCCTCGTCCGCGAAGGCGACACCTACGCGGTCTACGACAGCAAGCTCTCCCGGCACGCCAAGGTGTCGGCACTTCTACAACTCGCCGCATACGCGGATGCGTTGGAGCGCAATGCAATTGCCGCCTCCGATCAAGTTCATCTACTGCTAGGCGACGGCAGCACGTCGTCGCACGACATCGGAGACATCGCGCCGGTATTCGCGGCACGTAGAGCTGAACTCGAACGAGTCCTCGACGAGCACCGCGCCGAGGGGAAACCGACACAGTGGCTCGACGATCGGTACCTGCGTTGCGGTCGATGCGACACCTGCAGCGTCGAGGTCGAAAGCCATCGAGACCTGCTGCTGGTTGCGGGTGTCCGCGGCAATCAGCGTGAACAGCTGATCGTCTCGGGGATCACGACAATCGACGAACTCGCCGCGAGCACCGGCCCAGTCGAGGGAATCCGCCGGGAAACACTCGACAAGCTCCGTGCACAGGCAGCGGTTCAACTACGCCAGGAACTGTCCGGCGACGCCGAATTCGAGGTCTACGAACCCTCGGCGCTCGGCGGACTCCCCATCCCCGACGACGGCGACATCTTCTTCGACTTCGAGGGCGATCCGCTCTGGGCCGAGGACGGGTCCACCGATTGGGGGTTGGAGTATCTGTTCGGTGTGGTCGAAGGGCCTGCGGACGACTACGTGTTCAAGCCGTTCTGGGCACACGATCGCGAGGGTGAGCGCCAGGCGCTCCTCGACTTCCTCGATTACGTCACCGCGCGTCGAGAAGCTCATCCAGGCATGCACATCTACCACTACGCCGCGTACGAGAAATCGGCGCTGTTGCGCTTGGCCGCACGTCACGGTGTCGGCGAGCAGACCGTGGACACCCTGCTCAGCGAGAACGTGCTCGTCGACCTGTACCCGATCGTCCGCGCGTGCCTGCGGATCGGACAACGCTCGTACAGCATCAAGAAACTCGAGCCGCTCTACATGGGTGAGCACGGCCGTGACGGTGACGTGACCAATGCCGCCGCTTCGGTTGTCGCTTATGCCGACTACTGCGAATTGCGCGACGGCGGACAAGCCGACCAGGCCAGGGAACTTCTTCAGGGCATCTCCGACTACAACGAGTACGACTGCGAATCCACTCTGCGCCTGCGCGATTGGCTTGCCGAGCGCGCCGCAGAACATGGTGTCGAACTTCGTGAGCCGACCGGGCAGATCAAGATTCCACTCGAGGAGCTCACCGAATCGGAAATCGCACTCCGCGACTTCGCCGGCCACAAGGCCGGTTCGACACGCACCCCCGATCAGCAGGCTGCTGCTCTATTGGCCGCAGCAGTCGGTTACCACAATCGTGAGCGGAAGCCGTACTGGTGGGCCCACTTCGACCGATTGGTCACACCGATCGAAGACCTGGTGGACATCCGCGACGTCATGGTGGTCGAACAGTCCGAAATCGAGGCGGACTGGCACAAGAGCACCCCACGTCAGAAGAAGTTCCGTCGACACATTCAGCTGACCGGAAGTTTCGGCACCGGAACGTCTTTGAGCCCGGGCAGTGATCTGTTTGCTCTCTACGCAACCCCCTCCCCGGATGCCGTTGCAAGCGAGAACCCCGCCCAACGCGGCACCAGCAGCGTCAAGGTCACGGCCGTGGTCAAGTCCGAAGGACTCGACGTGGTCACCGTCGAAGAACTGCTCAGCGGTGACGAATACATCGATTCCCCGGTCGCGTTGGCACCTGGTCGTCCGATTCCCACCGGACGCATGGAGAAGTCCATCGCCGCTGCCGCGTCCGACGCCAGCGAGAGCCTGCCCGAACTGCCACACATCGCGGCAGTCGACATTCTCAGGCGCAGCACCCCGAGAACCCTCTCGGGTTCACCGCTGCCACCTGTCGGCACCGACAACAACTACGCCGACGCCATCACCGCCGCACTTCTCGACCTCGACGATTCCTACGTGGCGGTGCAAGGTCCCCCTGGTACGGGCAAGACCTACACGGGCGCTCGTGTCGTCAAGACACTGATCGAACAACACCATTGGCGAATCGGCGTGGTGGCACAATCACATTCGGTGGTCGAGAACATGCTTGGCGGCATTCTGAAGGCCGGCGTGGACCCTGCACTGGTCGCGAAGAAGGGCAGCCGGAGCAAGACCGCAGAATGGCAGGACATCGCATCCGAAGAATATGCGGGATTCATCGCCGAGGCCGAAGGCGTCGGCTGTGTCATCGGCGGCACTGCGTGGGACTTCTCGAACACCGATCGCGTTCCAGCGGGCAGCTTGGACTTGCTCGTCGTGGACGAAGCAGGCCAATTCGCGCTGGCGAACACCATTGCCGTCGCGATTTCCGCGCGAAACCTGTTGCTGCTGGGCGATCCGCAGCAGTTGCCGCAGGTGAGCCAAGGCACTCACCCCGAACCGGTCGACGAATCGGCACTCGGTTGGCTCGCCGAGGGACACGGCGCACTGCCACCCGAACTCGGCTACTTCCTCGAGAAAACGTGGCGGATGCACCCGGATCTGTGTGCGCCCGTGTCCGCATTGTCGTACGAGGGCAAGCTGCATTCCCAGGAAACCGTGAGTGCGGCAAGAAAACTCGACGGACTCGCTGCCGGAGTACACACGGTGTTCGTCGATCACCGCGGCAATTCCACCTACTCCCCGGAAGAGTCCCAGGAAATCGTTCGCCAGATCCAGGGCCTTCTCGGTACGCCTTGGACCGACCCGAGCGAGTTCGAGGGAACCAGGCCGCTGGAGCAGTCGGACATTCTCGTGGTCGCGGCGTACAACGCCCAGGTGGGCACCGTCGAGCGCGATCTCACCGAGGCCGGTCTCACGGAGGTCGAGGTCGGGACCGTCGACAAGTTCCAGGGCCGCGAGGCTGCGGTGGCAATCGTGTCGATGGCCGCATCTGCCGTCGAGGACGTCCCGCGAGGGATGTCGTTCCTGCTGTCGCGGAACCGCCTCAATGTTGCTGTCTCACGCGGCAAGTGGTGCGCGATCATCGTCCGATCGCACGCGTTGACGCAGTACATGCCCAGTACGCCTGCGGGATTGGTCGAACTGGGCGCGTTCATGAGGCTGACGAGCTAGCCGAAGCCTGCCTTACCCGAAACACTGCCCTACCCGAAGCACTGCCCTTCGCCGCGATAGGTGGGAACCGAGGTTCGGGTGCCGTCGGCTTCGACCACGTACACGCGGTCGAAGCGCTCGCACAGCTCGCCGGCCTTGGCGTGACGGAACCACACGCGGTCGCCGATCGCGATGTTTCCGGCTTCCTTCCCGGTGACCGGCGTCTGGACTTCGCCGGCACCTTCGTTGCGGAGCAGTTTGAGACCAGCGGGCCAGACCGGCGACGGAACGCGGGTGGCTCCGGCAGGTCCCGACGCGATGTATCCGCCGCCGAACAGGGTCGTGACGGACGGCGTCGGCTTGCGCACGGCCGACAGTGCGAAGAACAGCGCCGGATCGGGACGGAAGGCGCGGTAGCGGTCGAACAGGGTCGGTACGTACAGTCCGGAGCCTGCTGTTACCTCGGTCACCACAGGATCGGCCGAGCTGACCTCCAGCGACCCCGTACCGCCGCTGTTGACGATCTCGAGTGCACCCACGGCATCGGTGACGGCCGCGACCACAGCGCCCCTTCTGGACGCCAATTCGCGGGCAGAGGCTTTCTTGACCCAACCGATCGGAGCACTGGTGTCCGGAAGGCCGGCAATCTGGGCTTCGTAGAACATCACTCCGACGACGGAGAATCCGCGTTGGCGCGCACGCGCCGCGAGTGCGGCGACCGCGCCAGGTTCGCGCAGTGGCGAGCGTCGTACGCCCAGATGGATCGGGCCGATCCGCAGTGACGCGTCGACGTCGAGACACACGCGGACAGGCGCATCCCCCGTCGACGCCGAACGAATGAGGTCCAACTGCGCATCGTCGTCGACCATCAAGGTGATCGATGCGAGAGCGGTGTCGTCGGCAGCGAGATCCGCGATGGCGCCACGATCGGCGGTCGGGTACCCCATCAGGATGTCCCGTGCGCCGAGCCCGACCAGCCACAGAGCCTCGCGCAGTGAGTACGCCATGATTCCGCGGAATCCGCCGGACGCGGTCAGTGTGTCGCCGAGAGTTTCAGCCAGAACCGTCCGACAACGAACCGATTTGCTCGCCACTCGCACCGGGGTTCCACCGGCGCGGCGCACCAGGTCGGCTGCATTACTGCGCAGTGTGGTCAGATCCAGAGCAGCCAGAGGCGGGTCGAGTTCTCGCGTGGCAGCAGTGAGTCGATCAAGGGTCCTGGTCACAGATGATCCAATCGTCGCGGCGTGCGACCAGTCAATCACCAATCCTGGACGTATGTCCAGGATTGCGGTTCTACTGAGGCGCGACCACGGCTTTGTTGGCGATTACCTGAACCATTTCTCCGAACTCGGCAATAGTCGCGTCGGAGTCACGATCGACCAGCCATCGCAGAACAAGGCCGTCGATCATCGCAAGACTCAGTCGCGCAATCGAACTCAACGGCTCCGTCCACACCGTGCCCGATATCTTGGCGCACTCTTCGAGAAACGACACCGCGAGCTCATCCATGATTCGGTACTGCTCAAATGCAACCGCCCCAGCACGTTCGGCTCCGAGATTGCGACTACGCAGTGCCTGCGCAGTAATTTCGTAGGTCAACAACTGGCGATCCGGGGTTGCCTCGATGGTCGGCCACATTCCGGTCAGGCCGATGTGCAGCAATTCCCTGAGCCCCTGCACGCCACTGAGATCCGGCGCATGGCGGACCTGCGCGAACGCATACTGCATCGACGCACTGAGCTGCAGAATGAGCGTTTCACCCATTGCCGCGATCAGCGCTTCCTTGCTCTCGAAGCAGTAATGAACGACGCCGAGCGATACCCCGGCCTCCTCTGCCACCGCCCTTACCGTCACAGAACTGACACCGCGCTGTTCCGCAATAGACAAGGCGGACTCGACCAATTGTGTGCGGCGTTCGTCCGCCGGGAGCCTGTTCAGCATCCAATGATCGTAGAACGCAAATGACAAAATCTTCGCGCAATACTTGCCTGGACGACCGTCCAAGTACATTATTGCGTAATGGCTTCGGACACTTGGCAGAACTGGGCGGGCACTCAAAGCGCCGCGCCGCGTCGCTTTGCGACGCCGACAAATACCCGTGAACTTTCGTCGTTGGTCGCCGAGGCCGCCTCGCGTGGCCAACGTGTGAAGGCCGTCGGCGCCGGCCACTCGTTCACCGGTGTCGCGGTCACTGACGGTGTCCTCGTCAGCCTGGACAACTTGAGCGGAATCGACTCGATCACACCGACCGACGACGGTGCGCTGGTCACTGTTTTTGCAGGCACTCGCCTTCATGCTCTCAACGACGCCTTGTGGCAACGCGGATATGCGATGGCAAATCTCGGTGACATAGACGTCCAGTCACTGGCCGGCGCGACGTCCACCGGCACGCACGGCACCGGCGCACGATTCGGCGGTATCGCCACACAGATTCGCGGAATCGAGATCGTTCTCGCCGACGGATCCGTCGTTACCGCAAGCGCCGACGAAAACGTCGAGCTGTTCGAAGCGGGCCGCCTCGGATTGGGCGCAATCGGCATCATTTCGAAGATCACTCTCGCCTGCGTTCCGCGATTCACACTTCGCGCAATCGAGGAACCCGACACGCTGTCTCACATACTGGACACCCTCGAGGGCGATCGCCTGGGCCTGGATCACTTCGAGTTCTACTGGTTCCCGCACACCGATCGTGTCCTGACGAAGAGCAATACGCGACTGCCCGGAGATACCGAACCCGATCCGGTGGGCAAGGTCCGCGCGTTCGTCGACGACGAACTCCTCTCGAACACACTCTTCGAAGGTGTCAACCGCGTTGCCACCCTGGCACCGGCCGCGATCCCGAGAATCAACAACGTGTCGTCCCGATTGCTCGGCGCCCGCGAGTTCACCGATCGCAGCTACCGGGTATTCGCGTCTTCGCGCCGCGTGAAGTTCAAGGAGATGGAGTACGCGATTCCGCGCGAACACGTCACCGAGACACTTCACGAAATCGATCGCTGGATGAAGAAGTCCGGAACCAACGTCGCTTTCCCCGTCGAAGTACGTTTTGCTGCCGCCGACGACCTCTGGCTCTCCACTGCTCACGGACGCGACACCGCATACATCGCGGTACACCAGTACCACCGCCGACCCGAAACGGAGTACTTCGCCGCGGTGGAAGCCATCGCGCGCGCCGTCGACGGCCGGCCGCATTGGGGAAAAATGCACAACCGGACCGTCGACGACCTGCGTCCTACGTACGACCGACTCGACGACTTTGTCGCCGTTCGAGACAAGTACGACGCGAATCGTGTGTTCGACAACGAGTACTTGCGTCAGGTGCTCGGCGACTGACGTTCAGTGCCGCAGCAGTTCCGCTTTTCGCGCATCGCTCGCAAACGAGGCTTTGATCGAGTTCCGGGCGAGGGTGTCTCGCTCGGCCTCCGTCAGACCCAGGGCTCGGCCCAGTTCGGTGAAATTGTCGTCGACATATCCCCCGAAGTAGGCCGGGTCGTCGGAGTTGACCGTGACGATCAAACCCATCTCGAGCATCGATCGAAGCGGATGATCCGACAGCGAATCGAACACCCGCAGACGAACGTTCGACAACGGGCAGACCGTCAGTGGAATCTCCTCGTCGACCAGACGCTCGATCAGGGCAGGATCCTCGAGTGCCCGGACTCCGTGGTCGATCCGCTCGGCGCCGAGAATGTCGAGCGCCTGCCAGATGTACTCGGGCGGTCCCTCTTCACCGGCGTGAGCCACAACGTGCAAACCCTCGGCACGCGCGCGGGCGAACACGTCCTCGAACAGTGACGGCGGGTTGCCGACCTCCGCGGAGTCGAGTCCGAGCCCGACGATCGGAGCCTGCAGGCGAATTATCTCGGAGAAGATCTCCTCGGCGTCTTTGACGGGCTGATCTCGGAGGATGGCGGCGATTGCCGCGCTGCTGAGCCCGAACTCGCGCTCACTCGATGCCACCGCATCCATGATCCCGTCCAGGACCTCGGTCAGCGGAACACCACGGACCACGTGCGCCTGTGGATTGAAGAAGAACTCGGCATGCGCGACGCCGGCGGCAGCCGCGCGGCGGAAGTACGCTCGCGTCAGGTCGGCAAAATCCTCCGCGGTGCGCAGGACGGCCATGTTGGCGAAGTAGAGATCGAGGAACGACTGCAGATCGGTGAACTCGTACCTCGACTTCAGATCGTCGATGTCCTTGTACGGCAAGTCCATTCGATTGCGCTCGGCAAGTCGGTAAATCTGTTCGGGTTCCAGAGAACCCTCGATGTGCATGTGCAGCTCTGCGACAGGTGTAGCCATGTCGGTGTTACCGCCCCTTCCAGACCGGGGCGCGCTTCTCGGCGAACGCCGTCGCGCCCTCGCGTGCATCTTCGGACGCGAACACCGGCGCCATGACCTGCAACTGCTTCGCGAAAGCTTCGTCGTCGGACCAACCGCCGGCCTTGACGATGATCTCCTTGGTGACCGCAACCGCGAGCGGTCCGTTGCGGGTGATGCGATCAGCCAGCTCCAGCGCGCCTTCGAGCGCCTTACCCGGCTCGGTCAACGTGTTCACGAAGCCGTAGCGGTAGGCCTCCTCGGCTGTGAAACTGTCACCGGTCAGGGCCAGTTCCAATGCCTTCTGGTACGGAATCCGCTTGGGCAGGCGCAACAATCCGCCTCCACCTGCGACCAGCCCTCGCTTGACCTCCGGGATACCGAACTTCGCTTCGGACGACGCGACCACCAGGTCGGTGGCAAGCACGAGTTCCGTGCCGCCTGCCAACGCGAAGCCCTCGACCGCCGAAATGATCGGCTTACGCGGCGGCCCTTCCGTGAATCCGAGACCGCGTCCCGGCACGAGTACGTTCTCGCCGGCCACGAATGCCTTCAGATCCATACCGGCACAGAAGTTTCCGCCGGCTCCTGTCAGCACCGCCAAGGACAGATCGTCGTCCGCATCGAGCTCTTCGACCGCAGCGGCCAATGCGTGACTGACCGCCGAGTTGATGGCGTTACGCGCCTCGGGCCGGTTGATGGTGATGATCAGTGTCCGCCCGCGCCGCTCGGTGAGAACCTCGTCCGCCATGATGTCCCTCTCGTTTGTCGACCACGCTCGCGTGACTACGCGACGTTGCGTTCGACAATACGGACGAAGCCATCGGGGTCGATCTGCGCGGTGTCGTGAGTGCAGAACCACCCCTGGGTGAACCTCGTCGAGGTCGCTTGCGGCGAGTTCCAATACCGACGCGTGACACTCGGTCCACGGCACAACAACTCGCCGAAACCACCTGGCGCATCCGGGCCGTACAACGCCACTTCCATTCCACCGAAAGCGATTCCGACGCTACCGAGGTGGGTGGGTGCCGACTCGGTTGGCAGAATGAGACCAGCCCCACAGGTCTCGGTTTTGCCCCACCCGATCACATGCCGAGCAGCCGGGAACAGGGTCAGCAGCTTGGCTTCCTGTTCGGCCGTGATCGGCGACCCGCTGCAATCGATCCACTGAACCGACCTCGAACCGGCACGCGCCGCCGGCCCGAGGGTGAGCAACCGAGGCTCGAGCAGGTCCTCGGGCCGCCCGGTCACGATGTCGACGGTATGCACACTCTCACGCCAGAAGTCGCCGGCGAGGACCACCGTTCCACCGACCACCAACGTCGCGAGCACGTGCACGAATTGCCGTACCGACTTGAAGTCATTGTCCACCAACAGATTGCGCACACCTTCGACGCCGTAATCGCGCGAGTGCAGAATGCCGACGATGGCGGAGAGCACGTTCTCGTTGCTCAACTCGACGCCCAGCATTTCGCCCGAAGAATCGGCGGTGTACGCGAGGATCGCCATCTCCTCCGGGGCGGCACCGTCGTCGATGAACGGAACACCGTGTGGGAGTTCCCCGTCGAGCACCAACACCGAGCCACTGTCCGCGATGACGAAGTCCGCCGCGTCGTCACTCAGATGAACACCCACGGAGACTGGAACACCGCCGGCGAGAATGACGCCGAGGCACGCCTCCATCCACCTCACCCCGGCGGCGACGCGAATGGCCACACGGTCACCGATCTCGACGCCTCGCGACTTCAGCCCGCCTGCGACCCGCGACGCCTCGGCCCACAACTCCGCGAAGGTGACCTGCTCGCCGTCGACCTCCTCCACCGCGATGCGTGAGGAGAATCGATGAACGGCGATATCGAGGAGTTCGGACAGCGACGGGTCGAGTTGGCTGTACCGAAGCACCCCGTCACCCGCACGGGTGACACGGGCGTCGGCGAGGAGCTGAGTCGAACACGGGTATTCCACAAGCGTCGACCGCATCGATACCTCCACGTCAATGACAACCCACCGGCCATTCGACTATATGACGTGGATCACAGTTCGTGGAGGTCTCTGGCAATAATCGTGGCAAACTTACTTTCCGGAGTAGACCGCTTTGCCCGGTCCGACCTCGAGGAAACTGCGGACAGCGCCGCGTAGGTCATCGGTGGCGAACAGCGCACCGGACACCCCGGGAGTCACCGAATCCGCGTGGGCGATCCCGCCGGAACGCCAGGCCGCCACGATCTGCTTGGTGGCGTCGTGGGCTCGCGTGGGCCCGTCCGCCAACCGGGCCGCCAGGGCACGCGCCGCAGCATCGACATCGTCGTGAACGGCATTGACGACGCCCCACGAGTGCAGAGTTGCGGCGTCGTAGAGATCGCCGGTCATGACCAACTCCCGAGCCCGTCCAGAACCGGCGCGCTCGGCCAAACGCTGCGGTCCACCCATGGACGGCGTCAGACCGACCACTGTCTCGACCAGTCCGAACTTCGCCTTCGGCGCCGCGAGGATGATGTCGCAGGCCAAGGAGATCTCGAAGGCAGCAGTCAGCGTCAGCCCGTGCGCCGCGTAGATGACCGGGCACGGCAACGCCTCGAGCGGATGGCAGATCTGGGCGAACAGTTCGCGCCACAATTCCGCTCCCTGCTCCGGGTTCAGTCCGTCGAACACATGGACGTCGACGCCGGCCGAGTTGACCTTGCCCTCCGCGCGCAGAAGCACAGCGCGCGGTGGGTTTTCGGTCAGCGCTGCAACATCGGCGATGACGGCGTCGAACATGGCCTGATCGAACAGATTGAGTGGTCCGTGCGCGAACGTCAGGACAGCCACCTCGGCACCACCATCGGTGGTGAAGCGCTCGAGACGGGTGGGATGCGATTCGGGAGCAGTCATGCCGCCACACTGCCACATCGAACCGGCCTACGATCGTCGGGTGGACGGTCTGAGAAATGCACTCGCGGACGTTGTGGGACATCGGTTCGTCGTCGACGACGCCGACGTGTTGGCGACCCGTTCCACCGACCAGACAGGGCGCTACAGCGGGCGCGCCAGCGCTCTGGTCCGACCCGGAAATACCGCCGAAGTCTCGGCAGTGCTGAACGTGTGCCGCTCGCGCGGCGTACCGGTCACCATTCAGGGCGGGCGAACCGGTCTGGTCGCCGGGACGGTGCCCGAGCACGACGACGTCCTGCTCTCCACCGAACGCCTCGAGGCGATCGGCGAAGTCGATGTTGCCGCCGGTCGGATCACCGTCGGTGCGGGAGCGACACTCGCGCAGGTACATTCGGCGGCCGCCGCCGCCCGCCTGAAATTCGGGGTGGACATCGCTTCTCGGGATACAGCGACGATCGGCGGCATGGTCTCCACCAATGCCGGTGGGCTGCACACGGTTCGATACGGGAACATGGCCGAACAGGTGCTCGGCCTCGAGGTGGTGCTCCCCGACGGGACCACGGTGCGCCGGTCACCGAAAGTGTTGTCCGACAATTCCGGATACAACCTGCCCGCACTGTGGGTGGGCAGCGAGGGAACTCTAGGGGTGGTCACTTCCGTCGACCTGAAATTACGGAAGATACCGACTCACCGCGTCACATCGCTGACCGGTTTCGACACACTCCAAGACGTCGTCGAGGCGGGGCGAGTGTTGCGCACTCTCGACGGCGTCGACGCACTGGAGTTGTTGGACGGGCGCGGTCTCGAACTGGCCGCCCACCATTTGAACGCCGCGGTTCCGACGGGGCGACCGTGGTACCTCCTCGCCGAGGTGTCCGCGGCCCACGATCCGCTGGAAGACCTGGCCGAGCTGCTCGAACGCATCGACCCACCGCAGACCCCGGCCGTGGCGGTCGACGATCCCGGCTCGACGCGTTTGTGGGCGGCGCGGGAGTGTTTCGCCGAAGTGGTCGGACTGTTCGGCCCCCCACTGAAATTCGACGCGGCGCTGCCGCTGGACTCGCTTGCCACCTTCGCCGAGGACGCCGCGGCGGTGATCGCGAGTCGTGCCCCCGCGGCAATTCCGATCCTCTTCGGACACGTCGCCGAGGGAAATATCCACCTCAACGTCCTGAACTGCCCGAACGCCGACACCGTGTACCGCAGCGTCCTCGAACTGGTTCGCGATCACGGCGGAAACGTCAGTTCCGAACACGGGGTGGGCTCGCTCAAACGCAACTATCTGAACCTGGCCCTCTCTGCGGAGGACATAGCCACGATGTGGGCGATCAAGCGAGCCCTGGACCCGAGCGACTATCTCAATCGTGCAGTGATGTTTCCCGACGCGCTTCGGCACTGACGGCCATCGCGTCGTCGTGTGCGTCGCCGCGCAGAGGCCGAGCGAAGCACACCGAAGCGACGAAGCCGATGAGCAGCACGCCTGCGGGCAGCCAGATCGACTCCGACATCGCCGTGCTGAACGGTTCACGGACGAACTCGGGTAGGTGACCCACTCCGGCTTCGGAACTGCCGCCGGTCAGACCCTGAGCCGCCAATCGTGCGGTGATCAGTGCTCCGATCGCGGCACTGCCGAGAACCGCACCCACCTGCCGGGTGGTGTTGTAGACGCCAGCGCCGGCGCCGGCCTGCATCGGAGGCAGGTTGTGTGTGGCGGTGGCCGCGAGCGGCGACCAGATGCATGCGTTGGCGAAGCCGATCAGGCCGATCGGCAGGAGCAGTTCCCAGATCGCGACGTCGGGAGACATAACCAATGCCAGCCAGCCCAGGGCGATCGCGAACAGCAGGAAGCCGGTGCCCGCGATGTAGCGCGGATGCGTCTTGTCGACGAGCTTGCCGATGATCGGCGCAAAAATGCCGGTCAGCACGGCCATCGGAACGAGGAGGAGCGCCGACTGCGTCGGGGAGAGTCCGCGAACTGCCTGGGTGTAGAACATCAGCGGAAGGACCATCGATGTGATCGCGAAGCCCATCGCGGTGATGGCGACGTTGGCGAGCGAGAAGTTGCGGTCCTTGAAGAGTTCGAGTGGAAGCAAGGGCTCGTTCTTGTTGCGCGACTGGTAGAACACGAACACCGCGAGCAACACCACACCGGCGCCGATCAGGCTCCAGACGAATCCGTTCCAGTCGTACGAACTGCCTTCCTGGATTCCGAACACGAGCAGGAACATGCCTGCGGCGCTGAGAATCACGCCGGGAATGTCGAACTTGTGCTCGCTGGTCGGCAACGACGGAACAAGCTTCCACGCGAGGAGGAAGGCGATGACACCAACCGGGACGTTGACGATGAAGATCCATTCCCAGCCGAGATTGTCGACCAACACACCACCGGCAAGCGGACCGACCAGCGTCGCAACACCGGCAACCGCGCCCCACAGGCCCATTGCGGCGCCACGCTTGTTCGGCGCGAACGTGCGTGTGATGACGGCCATCGTCTGAGGCGTCATCATTGCGGCGCCCAGACCTTGGAAAGCCCTTGCCACGATGAGCATCTCGACGCTGCCGGACAGACCACACCACAGTGAAGCGCCGGTGAACAGTACGAGGCCGATCATGTACAGGTTCTTCGGTCCGAACCTGTCACCGAGCCGGCCGGTGACGAGCAGCGGCACCGCGTACGCCAGCAGGTACGCGCTGGTGACCCAGACGACCTTGTTGATGTCGGTGCCGAGGTCCTCCATGATCGCAGGGTTGGCGACAGCGACGATGGTGCTGTCCACCAGAATCATGAAGAACCCGATACACAGCGCCCACAGCGCGTGCCAGGGATTGACCTGCTTTTCCATCTTCAGTCCTTAGGTAGTGCGGACGAGCCTGCGGAGCCGGCCAGCCGGTCGAGAAGTTCTTGTGAGAGCCAGGGCATTTCGCCGCTCTCGATGTCTGTCACCAACGCGCCGATCCACTCTCTTTCGGCGACGGTCAGTGCGTGGGCGTAGTCCGCGCCCACCGTGAAGATTCGTGGTTTTTCCGCCGCCTTCACCGCTTCGTAGTCGACCTCGAATTTCGCGATCGTCTTGTCGAGGTGCGCGAGACGAATTCGAAGCATCTGACACGCGGTGGACGCGGAGAGGTTGTGCATTTCAGCGAGCGCGAGCGGCAACCGCGGATACTCCCGCACCGGAACCGCCAACATCTCACGTAGTTGATGCTCGAGGGCCTCACGGCCCCGGGCGGTGATCTCGTACGTCGTCCGTTCGGGCCGGTTGCCCTCACGATCGGTCCCGATCGAAGCCAGAAGTTCCTGCTTCTCCAGCCGGGAAACCGTGTGATAGAGCGATCCCGGCTTGATCTTCACCAACTGATCGCCCCGGCGAACCGAGGCAAGTTGATACATCTCGTACGGATGCATCGAACGCTCGGACAGCAGGCCCAGAACGGTGATTCCCAGAGGCGTCAGTGACACGTCACCCATGAGTCCCCCTCCCTGACAAGCCGCAATTGACTATTTCTTGACTATTCCACCTGAAATAGTCCACATGGAATATACGACCTCTGTCCATCTCGATCAACCCGTTCGAATCGGACTAGCCTGTAGCGAGTGGACGAACATCACCTCGACATCATCCGACTCGCTTGGGCACGTGAACTGGGCCTCGGCGACTCGGCACTTCGGCCGGCACACACGGCCCGCGTCGTCGGCGACGACATCCACGTTCTCGATCTGGCAGGCTCAGGTGCAATCGTCGGGCCGCAGTGGTTCATCGAGCGCACCGAGGACATCTCCGTCGACGCCCTGCTGCAACCGGCGCGTCTACTCGAGATCGCCGGCGATCACGGCGGCAGAATCACCGGCCCCGTCGATCTCGCTTTCCTCGGCGACTACACGGACGCGCCACCCGACGAGCAACTACTGATTTCCCACGACATCGACGACGCCCTCGCCGTCGCTGCGCTGTGCCCACCCGACGACAGCACCACAGCCGACCTCGGGAACCGGACGCGGTGGTTCACCGCCCTCACCGATTCCACCGAGGTGCTCGGATGCGCGGCGTACTCCGAATTTCAGGGATTCGTGGCAGATCTCACGACCCTGACTGCTCCAGCGCATCGCCGTCACGGAATCGGCTGCGCAGTAACGCTTCTCGCTGCGGAGGATGCTCTCGATTCCGGATTGATCCCGCAGCTACGCACAAGTCGCGGCAGTGCGATCGGAGCGACGCTTCCACGTAAAGCCAAATTCGACGTTCTGGGGGCATACGCTCGGGTACACGTGCACCTGCCCAGTTGACACTCGAACGAGAGGGACCGCAGATGAGTACGGAAGACGGCGCGAGCGAACCGACATTCGTCGAAGAGGGTCGTGAATTCAAACGCGACACCAACTACATCCCGACCCGGATCACCGAGGACGGCCGCGACGGTTATCCCGTCGAACCCGGGCGATACCGGTTGATCGTGGCACGTGCCTGCCCGTGGGCAAACCGCGCCATCATCGTACGCCGCCTGCTCGGCCTCGAAGACGTACTGTCGATGGGCATCTGCGGTCCGGTTCACGACAAACGAAGCTGGACTTTCGATCTCGACCCGGGAGGCGTCGATCCCGTACTGAAGATCCCGCGACTGCAGGACGCATACCTCGCCCGAGATCCCCACTACCCCAGGGGAATCACGGTGCCCGCCATGGTGGAGATCGCCACGGGCAAGGTGATCACGAACGACTACCCACAGATCACCCTCGACTTCTCGACGCAATGGAAGAAGTACCACCGCGAAGGCGCACCGGATCTGTACCCGGAGCCTCTGCGAAACGAAATCGACGAAGTGGCCGAGTACGTTTTTCGCGACGTCAACAACGGCGTCTACCGCTGCGGTTTCGCCGGTTCACAGCAGGCGTACGACGAGGCATACGACACGCTGTTCGCTCGCCTCGACTGGCTCACCGAACGTCTTGCCCGGCAACGTTTCCTGGTGGGCGACACCATCACCGAAGCCGATGTGCGCCTGTTCACCACGCTGGCGCGGTTCGATCCCGTCTATCACGGCCACTTCAAGTGCAACAGAAGCAAACTCAGCGAGATGCCGGTGCTGTGGGACTACGCGCGCGATCTGTTCCAAACCCCCGGATTCGGTGACACCATCGACTTCACACAGATCAAAGCGCACTACTACATCGTGCATTCCGAGATCAATCCCTCCGGAATCGTGCCCAAGGGACCGGAATTGACACACTGGCTCGAACCGCACGGACGCGAACAGTTGGGTGGCCGACCGTTCGGGGACGGCACACCACCTCATCCGCCCATCCCGTCGGAAGTGGTTCCGGCAGAGCACTGGGCCACCAGGTAGGTCGCGGGGGGCTACTCCCCTGCGTACGTGCCGAAACTCCAGTACACGCCTTCGGGATCACGGCAGGTGAACCCCCGCGAACCGTAGTCCTCGTCGCGCAATCCCTGCGTGATCGTGGCGCCCGCCGCGACAGCGCGTTCGTGGAGTGCATCGGCGGCGTCCGCGTCGTCCACGACGATGTACACCGAACCGATTCCAGGCGGCAGGCCGGCGATCGCAGAATCGGTGCGCGGCGAACCCAACATGATGCCGCCACCGCCCGGCCAGTCGAGTTGGGCGTGGTCAACCACGTCTCCCTCTCCGTAGACGGCCTTCTCCACGAAACCGAAGGTGCTCACCAGAAAGTGGATTGCCGCACGGGCGTCGAGGTAGCGCAGCGTCGGCCAGATGGTCGTCGAACGAGATTCCGAAGTGGCGGTCATAACACTCGAACTCCTGCCTGGGAAAACTCACGAAGAAAACCGAGTCTCGTACGAGCCTATGGCCCCGGTGATCACCGCCGCCAGCGAAAACTTCACCTATTCTCGAGATACGGTCCACCTCGCTTCAGAGGAGGACAACTGTGGAGGGGCAGCAATGAGCAAGTCGACGAACAACGACAGCGGGCGTATCGAGAAGGTCCTCGTTTCCGTTCTCGACAACGGAAGCCGCCTGCAAGCGCCCGCAGTGGCCAAATACGTCAACCATGTCCGTAAGGCCCACCCCGACGAGTCACCTGCTCAGATCGTCGAGCGGATGGAGAAGATGTTCATTCTCGCCGTGACCGGAAGCGGCAGTGCCGTCGGCGCCACCGCCGCCGTGCCGGGCGTCGGAACGGTCGCGTCCATCGCTGCCGTCGGTGCGGAATCGGCTTTCTTCCTCGAGGCGTCAGCGCTGCTGACGTTGGCAATTGCATCAGTGCATGGAATCTCCGTACAGGATCACCAGCAAAGACGTGCCCTGGTCCTGGCAGTCGCCCTCGGCGAATCCGGTATGGAGATCGTGCAGAAGGCCACCGGAATCACAGCCAAGAACTGGGGAACGGCAATCACGAGCAAGATTCCCGGACCCACGATGAGGGGAATGAACAGCACCCTCGTGCGGAAATTCGTGACCAAGTACGCCGCGAAGCGCAGCGCACTGATCCTCGGCAAGCTCGTTCCGGCCGGAATCGGTGCGGTCATCGGCGGTGCGGGCAACCGTGCAATCGGCAAGGGCGTCGTCAAGAATGCGCGCGAAGCCTTCGGACCGGCACCGGCCAGGTGGACCGACCACCTGATCGTGATGCCTGCCGACGATGCCGCAGTGCTTCCCCAGACGGAGACACGCCGGGCCATCCGCAGATAGCCGTCCGGGCCGTAGGCTCGCATCACGTATTCGCCGCCGACCCGGGAGCAGCATTGACGAACACCGCAATGGGATCCTTCTCTGCCCCCATCGAGATTCGTGGGTTGACGAAGACGTTCAAGGCGGCGCGCGCGGTCAACGACCTGAGCTTCGACGTTCAGGCGGGCTCGATCACCGGGTTTCTCGGCCCGAACGGTTCGGGCAAGACGACCACGTTGCGGATGCTCCTCGGACTGGTGTCACCGACGTCGGGATCGGCCACGATCAACGGCACCCCGATGCGTTTGCTGCCCAACCCGGCTCGGACCGTCGGCGCAGTACTCGACGTCGGCAGTCTCCATCCGAAACGAACGGCGCTCGGACACCTCGAGATCTACGCGGCCGCTATCGGCATGCCGACTCAGCGCGCGGCGCAGGTGCTGGACATGGTCGGTCTGAGATCGGTCGGAGTCCACAAGACCGGCACCTTCTCGCTCGGGATGCGCCAACGCCTGATCCTTGCCACCGCGATGCTCGGTGATCCCGAGATCCTCGTGCTCGACGAACCCGCGAACGGACTCGACCCCGAGGGCATGGCGTGGCTTCGTCAGTTCCTGCAGACCTTCGCCGGTTCCGGCCGAACGGTTCTGATCTCGAGTCACGCGCTTCGTGAAGTGGAAGCGACCGTCGACAGCGTGGTCATCGTCAGCGCCGGCTCACTCGTCTACCAAGGGACCATGGACGAACTTCGCCGCTCGCAGCGCAGTCGACTGCTCGTCTCGTGTTCCAACCCAGCGCTCCTCGCCACGGCATTGGCCGCTCGCGGAATCATCGACGCCCAGATCACGCAGGACGGACGGCTCGCCGTGGGCGGCACCGACACGTCGGTGCTCCCACCGGTGGCATCCGCCGCCGGTGTCACGATCTTCGGCGTCGCAACCGAAGGCGCAGATCTCGAGCAACTGTTCCTCGCGATGACAACACCGCAGTACGCGGTTCCCCAGGTCGGATACCACCGCCCACCCGGTCCCGGTTCCGGACCGGGCTATTACGGCCCTGCCGCATACGGACCTTCCGGAGGACACCGATGACCACGCTCGTGCGCGCGGAGACACTCAAAGTTCTCACCCTGCGCTACTGGTGGGCACTGGCCATCGCACCGGTCGTCGTGGCCGTGCTGATTGCTGCCTCCACCAGGACGTTCGTCGAAGCCGTGGCCGATTCGGCAGACACCACCTTCGACGTCGATGTCGTGTCCACCGGCGTCAGCCTCGGTGTCTCCAACACGCTTGTCCTGGTGTTCGCGGCTGTCTTCGGAGCACTCACCGCTGGATCCGAATTCGGCTACAAAACTCTCACCACGACGTTCCTCACAGCTCGCGGCCGTGACGGAGTTCTCGGCGCAAAACTTGCCGTCGTCGCGGTATTCGCCGTCGGCTACGCGTTGGCGGTCGAAGTAGTCAGCATCGGCGCGATGTTGCTCTTCGGCCGGGACTTCAGCTTCACCACCGATCTCTTCGCCATCTGCGCCGCAGGCATTCTGGCGTGCGCTCTGTGGGCACTGCTCGGCGCCGGGGTGGCACTGCTCACCGGTTCGTCGATGGCCGGTGCCCTCTCGGTCATCCTGTGGTTCGTCTTCGGTGAATGGATCGTCCGCGCAGTGCTGCTCGCGATGGATCTCGGCGGGGTCGGGGCCGCGCTTCCGGTGTCGGCCACGATCGGCACGATCATCAATGCGGCCCCGTCGATCGACGTCGACGCGTTTGCGTCCTGGCCGAGCGGCCCGATGATGCTGGCAGCTTGGGTGGTTCTGTTCTGCGGGCTCGGTTGGCTGCGGACCAGGACCCGCGACATCACCTGAAAAGGCTGTCTGGGGCCGGGTCTACCGTGGATCTCGATGAACACGATCAACACGGACAGTCCGGTAGCTGGAGAGGTCGATCGAGCTCCGGGCTGGATCCGCCGCTTGGCGCACGCATGCTGGTTGCACCGAAGAGTTGCCATCGGCGCGCTTCTGGTGACCGTCATCGCTTCGGCGATCGACATCTCGTTTCCTCTTCTGACCCGCTATGCGCTCGACGCCGCAAGCCAGGAGAACCCAGGCAAGGTGATCGGGTTCGTCGCGCTGGCGATCGCGCTGCTCGCGGTCGTCCGCTTCGCGTGCCAGTACGGCCGACGGATGCTTGCCGGCCGACTCTCGCTCGATGTTCAACACGACTTGCGGCTCGCCCTGCTCGGCTCGCTGCAACGCCTCGACGGACGCGGGCAGGATCAGATCCGCACAGGCCAGGTGGTATCCCGGTCCATCACCGATCTACAACTCGTCCAGGGTTTGCTCGCGATGGTGCCCATGTCCGCGGGTGCGCTCCTGCAATTCGTGCTCGCGATCGGCATCATGACGTGGCTCTCGCCGCTGTTGACTCTCGTCGCTGTCGCCGTCATCCCCGCAGTCGGGCTGGTGGTGTTCCTGATGCGACCGATGCTCTTCGCCGCAACATGGTCCGCGCAGCAGCGGGCCGCCGACCTCGCCCAACATGTCGAGGAAACCGTCACGGGCGTGCGCGTCGTCAAGGGATTCGGGCAGGAACAACGAGCCGTCGACCAACTCGAAAAGCACAGCCGCACGCTGTATTCGGAGCGTCTTCGCGCCGCGTGGTTGAACGCGAAATTCGCGCCGACCATGGCCGCCTTGCCCCAGCTGGGGCAGGTGGGAGTGATCGCCCTCGGCGGGTATCTCGCACTGCACGACAAGATCACCGTGGGAACGTTTCTCGCGTTCGCCACCTACATCGTGACGATGACCGGCGTCACCCGAACTCTGTCGTCGGTCATCGTCATGGCGCAGCTGGCGCGCGCCGCTGTAGAGCGTGTCTACGACGTCATCAACGCTCAGCCGGACATCGCCGATCCAGACCATCCGGTGGACCTGCCCGACGGTCCTCTCGGAGTCACCTTCGACGACGTGGCATTCGGATTCGACACCGAACGCGACGTCCTGACCGGGCTGAACCTCCGCATAGAACCGGGCGAGACCGTCGCCGTCGTGGGGCCGGCCGCGTCGGGCAAGACCGCGTTGTCCTTGCTTCTCCCCCGGTTCTACGCCCCGACTTCGGGTGTAGTGACCGTCGATACCGCGGGCGAGACGTTCCCCATCGGCGAACTGCGCACAGAACAGCTTCGTGCCGCCGTCAGCCTGGTCTTCGACGAACCTTTCCTGTTCTCGGACACCATCGCCGCCAACATCGCACTGGGGCGCGAGGACGCCTCCGACGAGGACATCCGCGCCGCAGCTGCATTGGCACAGGCAGACACCTTCATCGAGGCACTCCCGGACGGATACGACACCGTTGTCGGTGAACGAGGTCTGACGCTGTCGGGCGGCCAGCGTCAGCGCATCGCGCTTGCCCGAGCTCTCCTCGTCGACCCGCGGATTTTGGTCCTCGACGACGCCACCTCCGCGGTCGATGCGGCAACCGAGGCTGCGATCTTCGACGCGTTCCGGGCCAGACGACGGCAAACCACGCTGATCCTCGCGCACCGCCGATCCACCTTGACGCTGGCAGATCGCGTCGCGGTTCTCGACGGCGGACGGATCATCGACTCCGGAACCGTGGACGAGCTGGAAGCGCGATGTCCGCTCTTTCGCGCCCTGTTCTCCTCGCCGCCGGAACTATCCGCCGAAATCGACGAGGCCGGCCCTGATGCTTTCGGACATCAACGCCGCGAGCCCACAGCCGAGCAGCTGTGGCCGCAGGCTCCGGAATCCGAAGCCGACAGCACTACCGCTTCGGCGCAGAGTGCCGGCGGACCGATGGCCGGAGCGCTCAGCGGAATCGCGGTGACTCCGTCTCTGCGGGCAGCAGTCGACGCTCTCCCACCCGCACGCGAAGACCCCGGAATTGCTCCTGAGAGCCTGCGCGAATCGAATCCACAGTTCTCACTCCGACAGATCTTGAGGCCGGTCCGCTGGGTTCTACTGGCGGTTGTCGTGTGCCTTGCCCTGGACTCCGCCGCGGCGATCGCATTTCCCTCTCTCGTCAGATATGCGATCGACCACGGAGTCGTGACCGCAGACAGCACCACACTCTGGATCGCGACGGCGTTCGGCGCGCTCCTGGTCGCCGCAGACTGGGTCATCGTGGCGGTCATGACGGTGCTCACGGCCCGAGCCGGTGAACGCGTGCTGTTCGGGCTCCGCGTCCGCAGCTATGCACACTTGCAGCGCCTGGGTCTGGACTACTACGAACGGGAATTGTCCGGCCGCATCATGACGCGTATGACCACCGACGTCGACGCGCTCTCGTCGTTCATCCAAACCGGTATGTCGACGGCGATCGTGAGCGTCCTGACCGTCGGCGGAATTTCGATCGCCCTCCTGGCGACCGACGTGACGCTCGGCCTGGTGGCGCTGGCCGTCATCCCACCGCTCGTGGTCGCGACCGTGGTCTTCCGCAAGATCTCCTCGGTTGCCTACAGCCAGTCCCGCGAACGGATCTCGCTCGTCAATGCCGACTTCCAGGAGAACATCGCCGGTCTGCGAGCGGCTCAGGCCTACCGCCGCGAAGAAGGTGCTGCGCGTAGGTTCGCAGAACGCTCCGAGAGCTACCGCCGATCGCGGATGCGCTCGCAGCGAGCCATTTCGATCTACTTCCCTTTCATTTCGTTCCTGTCCGACCTCGCGTTGGCCGCGGTCGTGTTCGTCGGTGCGCACCAGATCGCCAACGGATCGACTTCGCCCGGCGTACTGATCGCTTTCGTGCTCTACCTCGGTCTGCTGTTCGGACCGATTCAGCAACTCTCACAAGTGTTCGATGGTTACCAACAGGCAAACGTCGGATTGCAACGAATCGGCGACCTGCTGCGCACTCGCAGTTCGATCGAGACTGCCGACAGCGAGGATTTGATCGCGATCTCCGGACGACTCGACGGCGCCGTCCATCTCGACGGGGTCGGGTTCCGGTACTCGGGTGCGGACGTCGACGCCCTCTCCGATTTCGATCTGCAAATCCCGCCGGGCACGACCGTCGCTCTGGTCGGCCGAACCGGTGCCGGGAAGTCGACGGTCGTGAAGTTGCTCGCCCGCTTCTACGACCCGACGTCCGGATCGGTCGACGTGGACGGAACCGACATCCGGAACTTCCACCTCTCGCAATACCGACGTCGCCTCGGCGTGGTCCCACAAGAAGCCCATCTGTTCACCGGCACGGTCGCCGACAACATCGCGTACGGCAGGCCGTCGGCGTCGCACGCGGAGATCGAGGAAGCGGCACGTTCCGTCGGCGCACTGAATTCGATAGCCCACATGCGTGGAGGCATGAATCATCCCGTCGGCGAGCGCGGCCAGGGGCTCTCGGCGGGCCAACGCCAACTGATCGCATTGGCCCGTGCCGAACTCGTCGACCCGGACCTTCTGCTCCTCGACGAGGCGACCGCGACGCTCGATCCCGCGACCGAACGAATGGTGCTCGAAGCAAGTCGGTCGGTCACCCGGAAACGGACTTCCGTCGTCGTAGCTCACCGCCTCGCGACAGCTGCCCGAGCGGACCTCGTTGTCGTAGTTGACCGGGGACGTATCGTTGAATACGGCCCGCACGATGTTCTGCGGTATGCCGGTGGTCACTACTCGGGACTCTGGGATGCATCGCAGGCGCGTGAGGGGAATAATCTGACGTCGAGAACTGTCATCGAAGGCAACCCCGTCGCGTGACAGTCGGCACGGATTTGTACCGCCGAGAGGTAGTGCGCGATCGCAAGATCACGGACTTCCGTGAGACAGCTCACAAATTGTGTGCCGCACAATTGCTCGTCACACGCTCGGGCTAATCTCATGTATATAGGCGCTCTGATCGGGTACCGAAATAGAAACGAGGCGAACACCTGCCGTGAGCAGCAGTTCTACATCCCAATTCGGACAGAACCAGTGGCTGGTTGACGAGATGTACCAACGCTTCCAGGACGATCCGTCGTCCGTGGATCCCAGTTGGCACGAATTCTTGACCGATTACTCGCCGGACTCGGCGAACACGGGAGGTGGAAACGGGACTGCCTCGAACGGCAACGCGGCTGCACCCGCCGCTGTTGTAGCTCCGCCTGCTGCTCCCAAGGCCACGCCTCCCGCCCCCAAGACCGCACCTCCTGCGCCGGCTGCCAAGGCTGGCGCTCCGGCCCCCGCGAAGACGGCAGCGCCCGCCGCCAAGGCCGCCCCGGCCCAGCCCGCAGCAGCCAAGCCCGCGGCCGCTACTGCCAAGCCCGCCCCTGCCGGCGGAGCCGAGGAAACCAAGGTTCTCCGCGGCGCCGCAGCCGCAGTCGTCAAGAACATGTCGCTCTCGCTCGAGATCCCGACTGCAACCAGCGTGCGTGCCATCCCCGCGAAGCTGATGTTCGACAACCGCATCGTCATCAACAACCACCTCGCGCGTACCCGCGGCGGCAAGATCTCGTTCACCCACCTCTTGGGTTACGCGATCGTCCAGGCAGTCAACGCGTTCCCCAACATGAACCGGCACTTCGCCGAAATCGACGGCAAGCCGAACGCGGTCACGCCCGAGCACACCAATCTCGGACTCGCGATCGACCTTCCCGGAAAGGACGGCAACCGCTCACTGGTAGTTGCCGCCATCCGGAACACCGAGTCGATGAACTTCGTCCAGTTCCACGCGGCATACGAGGACATCGTCCGACGCGCCCGTGAAGGCAAGCTCACCGGCGAAGACTTCACCGGCGTCACCATTTCGCTGACCAACCCGGGCGGTATCGGCACGGTTCACTCCGTTCCTCGCCTGATGAAGGGCCAGGGCGCCATCATCGGTGCCGGCGCGATGGAATACCCCGCCGAGTTCCAGGGCGCCAGCGACGAGAAGCTGGCCGAGATGGGCGTCGGCAAGTTGATGACTCTCACCTCGACCTACGATCACCGCATCATCCAGGGTGCCGAGTCGGGCGATTTCCTGCGCACGATCCACAACCTGCTGATCAGCGACGAGTTCTACGACGAGATCTTCCACGCGCTCGGCAACCCGTACGAGCCGGTGCGGTGGCGCAAGGACGTGCCGGAAGGCGCTGTCGACAAGAACACCCGCGTTCTCGAACTGATCGCTGCATACCGTGACCGCGGCCACCTCATGGCCGACACGGACCCGTTGCAGTTCGTCAAGGACAAGTTCCACAGCCACCCCGACCTCGACGTCATCAGCCACGGCCTGACGCTGTGGGATCTGGACCGTGAGTTCAAGGTCGGCGGCTTCCACGGTCAAGAGAAGATGAAGCTGCGCGACGTGTTGAGCGTGCTGCGCGACGCGTACTGCCGCCACGTCGGCGTCGAGTACACGCACATCCTCGAGACGGATCAGCGTCAGTGGATCCAGGACCGCGTCGAGGGCCATCACGCCAAGCCTTCGGTCGCTCAGCAGAAGTACATCCTGAGCAAGCTCAACGCCGCCGAGGCCTTCGAGACGTTCCTGCAGACCAAGTACGTCGGCCAGAAGCGCTTCTCGCTCGAAGGCGCCGAAGCCGTCATCCCGATGATGGACGCCGTGATCGACCAGGCCGCCGAGCACCAGCTCGACGAGGTCGTCATCGGCATGCCGCACCGTGGCCGTCTCAACGTGCTTGCCAACATCGTCGGCAAGCCGTACTCCAAGATCTTCACGGAGTTCGAGGGCAACATGAACCCGGCAGCCGCTCACGGCTCCGGCGACGTGAAGTACCACTTGGGTGCCAGCGGAACGTACATCCAGATGTTCGGTGACAACGACATCGCTGTCTCCTTGACCGCAAACCCATCGCACCTCGAGGCCGTCGACCCGGTTCTCGAAGGCCTGGTCCGCGCCAAGCAGGACATCCTCGACAAGGGTGAAGAAGGCTTCACCGTCCTGCCGCTCATGCTGCACGGTGACGCTGCATTCGCCGGTCAGGGCGTTGTCGCCGAGACGCTCAACCTCTCGCTGCTTCGCGGTTACCGCACCGGTGGCACCGTGCACATCGTCGTGAACAACCAGGTCGGCTTCACCACCGCTCCGGAACATTCACGCTCGTCCGAGTACTGCACCGACGTCGCGAAGATGATCGCCGCACCGGTCTTCCACGTCAACGGCGACGACCCCGAGGCTTGCGTCTGGGTTGCTCAGCTGGCCGTCGACTTCCGTGAGAAGTTCGGCAAGGACGTTGTCATCGACCTCATCTGCTACCGCCGTCGCGGTCACAACGAGGGCGACGACCCGTCGATGACCCAGCCGGCCATGTACGACGTCATCGACACCAAGCGCAGCGTTCGTAAGAGCTACACCGAGTCCCTCATCGGCCGCGGTGACATCTCGCTCAAGGAAGCCGAAGACGCACTTCGCGACTACCAGGGCCAGCTCGAACGGGTCTTCAACGAGGTCCGTGAACTCGAGAAGTTCCAGCCCGAACCGTCCGAGTCCGTCGAACTCGACCAGACTCCCCCGGCTCGCCTGACCACGGCTGTCGCTCCCGAGGTCCTCGAGCGCATCGGTGATGCGTTCGTCAACGTCCCCGACGGCTTCACCGTTCACCCGCGCGTCAAGCCGGTTGCCGAGAAGCGCCGCGAGATGGCCCGTGAGGGACATGTCGACTGGGCGTTCGCAGAATTGCTTGCGTTCGGCTCGTTGGCCGAGCAGGGCGCCTTGATCCGCCTCGCGGGTCAGGACTCCAAGCGAGGAACGTTCACGCAGCGTCACTCGGTCCTCATCGACCGCAAGACCGGCAACGAGTACAGCCCGATCGCCAAGATCGCTGCCGACGCCGAAAACGGCGGCAAGTTCATGGTCTACGACTCCGCACTCACCGAGTACGCAGGTCTGGGCTTCGAGTACGGCTACTCGGTCGGTAACCCCGACGCTCTGGTCCTGTGGGAAGCGCAGTTCGGTGACTTCGTCAACGGCGCGCAGACCATCATCGACGAGTTCATCTCTTCGGGTGAGGCCAAGTGGGGTCAGCTCTCCGACGTCGTGCTGCTCCTGCCGCACGGTCACGAGGGTCAGGGTCCGGACCACACCTCCGGTCGCATCGAGCGTTTCCTTCAGCTGTGTGCAGAAGGCTCGATGACCGTTGCGGTTCCGTCGACTCCGGCCAGCTACTTCCACCTGCTGCGTCGCCATCACCTCGACGGCATCCGCCGTCCGCTGGTGGTTTTCACGCCCAAGTCGATGCTGCGTAACAAGGCTGCCGTCAGCAACGTCGAGGACTTCACGACGGGCAAGTTCCGTTCGGTCTTCGAGGAGCCGGCATACGAGAGCGGCGAAAGCGCACGCGAATCGGTCAAGCGGGTTCTGCTGGTCAGCGGCAAGCTGTACTGGGAACTCCTGGCGAAGAAGCACAAGGACGAGCGTGACGACATCGCCATCGTGCGCATGGAGCAGCTCTACCCCGTGCCGAAGCGTCGCCTCAAGGAGACCCTGGACCGTTACCCGAATGCGGATCAGTTCCGTTGGGTCCAGGAAGAGCCCGCAAACCAGGGTGCGTGGCCGTTCCTCGGGCTGGCTCTGCCGGACCTTCTGCCGGAGACCTTGACCGGTATCAAGCGCATCTCGCGTCGTCCGATGTCCGCTCCCTCTTCGGGATCGAGCAAGGTCCACGCGGTGGAGCAGCAGGAGATCTTGGACGAGGCGTTCCTGCCGACCAACTGATCTCAGTAATTTGACAAGGGCCGGGCCCCACATTCCGCAAGGAGTGTGGGGCCCGGCCTTTCTGCGTTCACGTCAATTCGATTGCAGCAGACCCAGATCCGGCCCGGCATCGAAGCCGACGGCGGCCAGTGCCAACGCGGGCAACGACTGAACCGTCAGGTCGATCAGTTCCTCGCGGGTGATGGCGGGCGCTCGGAGCCAACTGATGGTGGCTTCCTCGACAAACGCGATCCAACCGCGAACGGCCAACTCCACCTGAGGTGTTCGAGTCAGGCCGATCTTCGGGAGCTGATCGAGGGTTCTCTTGGCCATGATGTCGCGAGTCTGCTCGAACACCTCACGCATCTGCGGATCCCCGCTGGCGGTCCCCCGGAGCAGCGAGACGTAGGTATTGCGGTTCTCGGTCACGTAGTCGACGTACGACGCCAGCACCGAGCGGAGGGTGAGCATCGGATCGTCCGACTCGCTCGGCTCGGTGCGCTGGAGCATCTGTTCACTGCTGTGTCGGACGATCGCCAGATGGAACTCGCTTTTCGACGCGAAGTAGTGGAACAGAAGCCCCCGCGAGACACCAGCCTGATCGGCGATGTCCTCGACGGAAATCTGTTCGAGCGGCCGTTCGGCCAGCATCCGCGCCCCGAGGTCGATGAGTTGCGCTCGGCGTTGCGCAGGGTCGAGCCGCGTTCGCTTTACTGCGTCCATGCCCAATAGACTACTGAATATTCGTCAATAAGCTATTGACCGTGACTCAATAAAGGCATATCGTTCCCTACATGAGTCTTCCAGTTACAGATACCTCAGCACCTGCCGCGGATACTCGCCACGTCGGCACACTGATCATCGGCAGTGGTTTCGCCGGTCTCGGTGCGGCGATCAAACTGGCACAGGCCGGCATCACCGACTACGTCGTTCTCGAGCGCGGCAACGACGTCGGCGGGACCTGGCGTGACAACAGCTACCCGGGCGCCGCGTGTGACGTGCCGTCGCATTTGTACTCGTACTCTTTTGCACTCAATCCGGAGTGGACGCGCTCCTTCTCCACTCAGCCCGAGATCTACAAGTACATCCAGTCGGTGGCCAACCGCCACAAGGTGCTCGACAAGCACATCTTCGACTGCGACGTTCTCTCCGCACGCTGGGACGAGGCGTCTGCTCGGTGGCACGTCAGCACCAACAAGGGCGAATTCGTCGCAAAGATCGTCGTCTCGGCCGTCGGCGCATTGTGTGAGCCTTCACTTCCGGACATCAAGGGCATCGACGGCTTCAAGGGCGAGATCTTCCACTCCTCGCGTTGGAACCACGACGCCGATCTGACCGGCAAGCGTGTGGCCGTCATCGGAACCGGCGCCTCGGCCATCCAGATCGTGCCGGCCATCGGCAAGAAGGTCTCGCATCTCGACGTGTACCAGCGCACGGCGCCGTGGATCCTGCCCCGCGCAGACCGCGAGTACACCAAGATCGAGCACCTCGCGTTCAAGTACCTCCCCGGCTTCCAGAAGTTGTGCCGCACCGGTATCTACTGGATGCGAGAGACGCAGGTCGTCGGCCTGGCCAAGGCGCCGGTCTTCATGAAGCCGCTGCAGTTCGCCGCCGAGCGTCACCTGAAGGCCCAGATCAAGGACAAGGATCTTCGCAAGAAGGTCATGCCCAACTTCCAGATCGGCTGCAAGCGCATGCTGATCTCGAACAACTACTTCCCCACCCTCGCCCAGGACAATGTCGACCTGGTGACCGAAGGCATCGAGGAGGTCACCGCCAACGGGATCGTCTCGAAGACCGGCACCACGCGTGAGATCGATGCCATCGTCGTGGCGACCGGATTCCACGTCACCGACTCCCCCACCTTCGCGGGAATCTTCGGCAAGGACGGACGCTCGCTCGCCGAGGTCTTCGAAGAGACCGGCATGCAGGGATACAAGGGCGCGGCAGTTGCCAACTTCCCCAACATGTTCTTCCTCGTCGGACCCAACACCGGCCTCGGACATTCGTCGATGGTCTTCATGATCGAGTCGCAGATCAACTACCTGGTCGACGCGATCGCCACCATCGACAAGTACGACATCGGCACCATCGAGGTGCGCAAGGACAAGCAGGACAAGTACAACAAGGACCTGCAGGCAGCTATGTCCAAGAGCGTGTGGAACAACGGCGGTTGCGCCAGCTGGTACATGGACAAGCACGGAAACAACACCACCCTGTGGCCTGGCTTCACCTTCCAGTTCCGCAATGCCACCAAGCATTTCGACCTCGCGGCATACCGCAGCGTCGCCACCTCGGATCTTGGCGCCGTCGGCACCGCGACCACTTCACAGATCGACCTCGACGACGAGAAGGCAGTAGCACAATGAGTGATTTTGCAGGCAAGGTCGTAGTCATCACCGGAGCGGGATCGGGCATCGGTCGCGCACTAGCACTGAACCTGGCCGGCCAGGGCGCCAAGTTGGCAATCTCCGACGTGGACACCATCGGGCTCGCCGAGACAACGCGTCTGGTGGAAGCCATCGGCGCCGAGGTGAAGTCGGACCATCTCGACGTCACCCAGCGCGAAGCGGTTCTCGAGTACGCCGACGCGGTTGTCGCCCATTTCGGCAAGGTCAACCAGATCTACAACAACGCCGGAATCGCCTACCACGGCACCTTCGAGAAGTCCGAGTTCAAGGACTTCGAACGTGTCATGGACGTAGACTTCTGGGGAGTTGTCAACGGCACCAAGGCATTCCTTCCCCACGTCATCGCCTCCGGTGACGGGCACATCGTGAACGTGTCGAGCCTCTTCGGTCTGCTGTCGATGCCGGGTCAGAGCGCATACAACTCGGCCAAGTTCGCCGTTCGCGGTTTCACCGAGTCGCTTCGCCAGGAAATGCTGATCGCCAAGCACCCGGTGAAGGTGACCTGTGTGCACCCGGGCGGAATCAAGACGGCCATCGCACGCAACGCCACCGCAGGCCCGGGTGAAGATCTTGCGGTCTTCTCCGAGTTCTTCGACCGCAAGCTCGCACGCACCACACCGGAGGACGCCGCCAAGACGATCGTCAACGGTGTTCGCAAGAGCAAGCCGCGAGTTCTCATCGGGATGGACGCAATCGCACTCGACGCCTGGGTTCGCCTCGTAGGATCGGGCTACCAGCGCATCGTCGCGATCGTCGCCGGCCGAATGATGCCCAAGTCCAGCTGAGTTCGTTTCACAGCGCAGTTCGTTTCACAGCGCAGTTCGCATAAAGAGTCAGGAGCCCTGCCGGTGAGCACGTTCACCCTTCCGCTGCCCGTGGTCGCATTCTTGTTGAAGCCGTACTTCCGTCTGGCTTTCAACTCGCGGCTGCCGTATCGGATTCAACGTCTGTTGCTCGAGGCCGGGGCACCGCTACAGCAGGTTCCAGCGGGCGCCGTCGTGCGCCCGTTGGAGCTGGCTTGCCGACCGGCAGAGAAGATCACCGTCGGCGCAACCGAGCGCCCCACCGCAGTTCTCTACCTGCATGGCGGGGCGTACACGCTGGGTTCGCTGTCCACACACCGTTCTCTCGCAGCTCATCTCGCCCGTGAGTCGTCCAGTGCGGTCTTCACCTTGGACTACCGTCTCGCGCCGGAGAATCCGTATCCCGCCGCTCTCGACGACGCGGTCTCAGCCTTCATGCAGTTGGTCACCGAGTTCGACTATTCGGAAGACCGCGTTGCCATTGCCGGCGATTCGGCCGGTGGCGGCCTGGCCGCGGCGACCGCTATCCGTCTGATCGAGCGTCACGGCGTGACCCCCGGCGCGCTTGCACTGATCTCACCGTGGGTCGATCCCGGCGATCGGGGTGCCACCAAAAAGGCCGACCTGGTGGTCAACACAGCGTGGTCCTTCGACGCCGCCGACGCCTACCTTGCCGGAGGCGACCGTACTGATCCTGGCTACGCGCCGATGCACGGCAAGCTCGACGGGTTGCCGCCCACCAGGATTCACGTCGGTTCCGAGGAAGTCCTCTACCCGCAGATCATGACGTTCACCGACAAGCTCTCCGCTGCCGGCGTCGACGTGTCCCTGGTGGAGTACGCGCGACTGTGGCACGTGGCTCACGCACAGGCGTCACTGGTGAAGGAAGCAGCAGACGCCGTTTCCGACCTCGGCCAGTTCATCGCATCGAAACTGATTCGTGCCAAGGATGATTCGAGTTCAGCAGTGGGCTCGAACAGTCACTGACGGGTGGCCCACTCCGTCCATGTCACTGACGGGTGTCCCACTCCGTCCATGTCACTGACGGGTGTCCCACCAGGTGCGGGCGACTTCCGAGGCTGACGCCCTGCCGGTCCGCACCTGCTCGATCATTGCGGCGAGATCGGTGGTGGACAGTTCACCGGCAACGACGCTGAGCGCCTTGACAGCCGAATCTCCCAGTGCGCCCGCTCGAAAGAGCGGAACGACATTCTGCGCAGCCAGAACGTGATTCGAATCAGCGAGCACTGTGACGGCATCGGATTGTGCCAACGCCGACAGCGTCGTGGTTCCAAATACTTGTGCACCGGGTACGTCTGCCGGCGTTGCCTGATCGACACCGGCGAAGACACACTCGGCGCCCTCGGCCAACTGTTCCACTGCCCCGTCCTCGACGAATCTCGCGGAGACGAGCGGCGTCGCCGCGGCACACGAAGGAGCAAAGGCTTCTATCGTCTTCGCTCCCAACGACTGTGCGTATCCGGTGTCGAGTGCGAGGACCGCACGATCTTCGGCCATCGCATAGTCGGAGACCGAAAGACCCTCCGGCAGAGAGCGACTCAAGGCTTCGAAGACGTCGTCGGCCTTGCGGGCCGGGGATGACGGGTCGTAGTGATCGAGCAGCGCGCCGGTGAACTCGGGCACCAAAGTGACTCGCGCTGCGTCCAGAGCCTCGAGTGATTGGTTTCGGCCACCACCCACCGATTCGACGCGAGCCGACAGGCCGGAGGAGGAGAGCACCGTCGAATACACCTCGGCCAACACCGAACTCTCCACCGATGCGTCAGCAGCCACCACGATCTGGTCACGAGACTCCGCTTCGACACCCTCTACCACCGAATCACCGTTTGCGCATCCGCTGAGAATCGGCAGGACCATCAGTGCTGCAACAACAGTCGAATACTTCGTGCGTGTGCTCTTCACTGAAATCCTCACATCCAATCCCATGGATCGAAAACCGTGCCATGTCGGTACCTATCGTTACACTTGTCGGGCGATGCGCGGTAACCAGTCCTGACGCAGCCACTCGGTGGCGGCGCCGTCGAAGTCACTCGGGTGGCTTCGCCACAAGGGAATGGTTTCCGACGCCCGAAACACGGGACGCCCGAAAAACCGGAAGGACGCTCATGCGCACCTCACGATTTCGTTCCAACCGTTGGCTCGTAGCCGCGGCAACCGTTGTCTCTCTGACTGCACTGACAGCGTGCGGTAGCAGCGACGGCGACTCCAACAGCGATCCCAACGCGATCGTCGTCGGCTCCGCCAACTTCACCGAATCCGAGACGATCGCCAACATCTACGCCGAAGCACTGCGTGTCAACGGGTTCGATGTGTCCACGTCGTTCAACGTCGGCAGCCGCGAGGCGTACATTCCGGCACTCAAGGACGGGTCCATCAGTGTCATTCCGGATTACACGGGAAATCTCCTGCAGTACTTGGATCCCGACAGCACGGCCACCAGCTCCGCTGACGTCCTCGCTGCTCTTCCCGCAGCTCTCGGGTCGGAATTGGCAATTGCGACGCCTGCATCCGCCGAGGACAAGGACGCCGTCGTCGTCACGAAGGAAACGGCTGACAAGTGGAACCTGAAGACGATCGCCGATCTGGCTCCGCATTCCGCCGAGGTCAAGTTCGGTGCTCCGGCCGAGTTCCAGGAACGTCCAGCCGGATTGCCCGGTTTGAAGTCCAATTACGGCCTCGACATCTCGGCAGCCAACTTCGTTCCGATCGCCGACGGCGGTGGACCGGCAACCGTGAAGGCTCTCTCCTCCGGTGACATCACCGCGGCAAACATCTTCACGACGTCGGCCTCCATCCCGGAGAACAACTTCGTGGTTCTCGAAGACCCGAAGAACAATTTCCCGGCTCAGAACGTGGTGCCGGTGCTGCGCGCGTCGAAGTCTTCCGACAAGTTGAAGACAGTCCTCGATGCGGTGTCCGCCAAGCTCACCACCGAAGAGTTGTTGGCACTCAACGTCCAGGTGTCCGGCGACACCAAGACGGAGCCGGCAGCGGCGGCCAAGGCGTGGGTGACGGCGCAGGGCCTCGACAAGCCGGTCTCGTAGTCACGTGATCACCTTCGAGGGCGTCACCAAGCAGTATCCGGACGGCACCACCGCCGTCGACCGTCTCGATCTCACCATCGAGGCCGAGTCGTTCACGGTGTTCGTGGGGCCGTCCGGGTGCGGCAAGACGACGTCGATGCGCATGATCAACCGGATGATCACACCGACGTCGGGCAAGATCTTCGTCGACGGTCGTGACATCGCCCAGACCGACGCGGTGAAGCTGCGTCTCGGCATCGGGTACGTCATCCAGAACGCCGGCTTGCTTCCGCATCGCACCGTGATCGACAACGTCGCAACAGTTCCGGTACTGCGCGGTGAGTCCCGCCGCGCAGCGCGCAAAGCCGCGTTGGGGGTACTCGAACGAGTCGGTCTGGACATCTCCCTTGCCACCCGCTATCCCGGGCAACTCTCGGGTGGGCAGCAACAACGTGTGGGAGTTGCGCGAGCATTGGCTGCCGATCCGCCGATCCTGTTGATGGACGAGCCCTTCAGCGCCGTCGACCCGGTGGTGCGTGAGGATCTGCAGACCGAAATGCTCCGTCTTCAAAGCGAACTGAAGAAGACGATCGTCTTTGTCACCCACGACATCGACGAGGCAGTCAAACTCGGTGATCACATTGCCGTCTTCGGTCCCGGCGGGCGGCTTCAGCAGGTGGCGGCACCTCGCGACGTGTTGGCCGCTCCGGCAACGGATTTTGTCGCCGGATTCGTCGGACGCGATCGCGGCTATCGGGGATTGTCGTTCCGCGCTGCCGACGAGGTTCCGTTGCACCCCATACGCACGGCCGTCGAGAACGAATTGAAGGCTCTACGTCTCGAATTGGGCGAATGGGTTCTCGTGGTCACGGACAACGGAACCCCGCAGGGATGGATCGACGTGACCGGCGTCGAAGGCCTGCGCTCGGGACGAACCCTTGCTCAGTCGACGTCTGCCGGTGGTTCGCTGTTCTCCCCCGGCGGCGATCTCCGCCAAGCACTCGATGCGGCAATCTCGTCGCCTTCCGGTATCGGTGTTGCCGTCGACGGCGAGGGCGCGGTCATCGGCGGGATCCTCGGTTCCGAAGTCGTTGCGAAATTGGCAGATCAGCGTCGACGCGAGGACGAGGAACGCAACCGCGTCGCCTTCACCGAGGGATTCGGGTCGTAGCGGCATGCGCTGGCTCATCGACAATTTCTCGACGGTCGTGGATTACTCGAAGACCCATCTGTATCTGGCACTGCTTCCTTTGCTGATCGGTCTCCTGATTGCCGTTCCGGTCGGAACAGCGATCCGCAACGTCAGATGGCTGCGCCGAATCACGTTGACCCTGGCGAGCATTGCGTTCACGATTCCGTCGCTCGCGCTGTTCGTCACCATCCCCCAGTTGTTCGGACTCAAGACCCTTGATCCTCTCAACGTCGTGATCGCACTCAGCGTGTATGCGACGGCACTGCTCATCCGGGCAGTACCCGAAGCACTCGACTCGGTGCCGGACAACGTCATCGACGCCTCCACCGCCGTCGGTTTCACACCACTACGACGCGCTCTGACGGTCGAGTTGCCATTGGCGCTGCCGGTGATGATCGCGAACATCAGAGTTATTGCCGTTACCAATATTTCGCTGGTGTCAGTCGGATCTCTGATCGGAATCGGCGGGCTTGGAGTCCTGTTCAAACAAGGCTACGACCGCGACTATCCCGACCAGATCGTTGCGGGCATCATCGCGATCGTCGTGCTGGCACTGGCGCTCGATCTGATCCTCTATCTGATCGGCCGATTCCTGACCCCGTGGACCAGAACGTCGACCTCGTCGAAGGTTCCCGCCGTCCTGTCAGCCGAGGGGGAACCCGTATGAGCATCTTCACCGGGGCCTGGGACTTCATCGTCGATCCCGGAAATTGGAGCGGCGACACCGGAATCGGCACCCGCATCCTCCAGCACCTCTGGTACAGCGTTCTGGCCGTGGCACTTTCGGCTGTGATCGCGGTGCCCATCGGATTACTCATCGGCCATCTGCGTCGCGGTGAGATCGTGGTCGTCAGTCTGGTCAACGCACTGCGGTCACTGCCCACTCTCGGCCTGCTGACCTTCCTCGTTCTTCTCATGGGTCTGGGAGTGATGCCGCCGATTCTCGCCCTCGTCATTCTTGGTATTCCCCCACTACTCGCCGGCACGTACGCCGGAATCGCCAGCGTCGACCGTGGCGTCGTCGAGGCCGCACGGGCGATGGGTATGACCGAACTCCAAGTGCTCTTCCGCGTCGAGATACCCAATGCGCTGCCATTGATTCTCGGCGGACTGCGTAACGCGACACTGCAGGTGATTGCCACGGCAACGGTCGCCGCCTACGTCAACCTCGGCGGCCTCGGCCGGTACATCTTCGACGGTCTCGCACTCTACAAGTACGACCGAGTCGTCGTCGGCGCAATCCTGGTCGCGGTTGTGGCTCTCGTCGTGGACGGCTTACTGGCGCTGGTGGTCTGGGCATCGGTTCCCGGGACCGGCAGGCTGCGCCGAACACCCGACCTCACTCGTCTGTAGATCGGTTCACACGAAAAAGCCCCGATCGGAACCTTGTGTGCGGGTTCCGATCGGGGCTTTCGTAGTCCCTCTTAGCTGGTCACGCCCTCAGCATGCGCTGCGGCCGCGACGGCTTCCGCTACTGCGGGTGCCACGCGAGGGTCGAGTGGGCTGGGGACGATTTTGTCCGCCGCCAACTCGTCGCCGACCACCGACAGGATTGCCTCGGCGGCAGCGAGCTTCATACCTTCGGTGATGCGACGGGCGCCGGCGTCGAGCGCGCCCTTGAACACACCGGGGAAGGCAAGAACATTGTTGATCTGGTTCGGGAAATCACTGCGACCCGTAGCCACGATCGCCGCGTACTTCGACGCGGTTTCGGGGTGAATCTCCGGGTCCGGGTTGGAGAGTGCGAACACGATCGACTCGGGAGCCATCGAAGCGATGAGCTCCTCGGGGATCTTGCCCGCCGAGACACCGAGGAACACGTCAGCACCTTCGAGAGCCTCGATGGCACCACCATGCAGGTGACGGGGATTGGTGCGGGCCGCGAGTTCTGCCTTCACGTCGTTGAGGTCGCTGCGCTCACCCGAGATGATGCCCTTCGAGTCCAGCACGATGACGTCGCTGATTCCGGCGGCGAGCAGGATGTTCGCGCAGGCAACACCCGCAGCGCCGGCGCCGGAGATGACGACCTTGAGTGTGGTGATGTCGCGGCTCTGGACCTTCACGGCGCCCTTGAGTGCCGCGAGGACCACGATGGCGGTTCCGTGCTGATCGTCGTGCATGACGGGGCAGTCGAGAGCTTCGATGACGCGCTTCTCGATCTCGAAGCAACGCGGCGCCGAGATGTCCTCGAGGTTGACCGCGCCGAAGCTCGGGCGCAGACGGATGAGCGTCTCGACGATCTCGTCGGGATCCTTGGTGTCGAGAACCAGCGGAATGGAGTTCAGTCCGGCGAAGTTCTTGAACAGTGCCGACTTGCCCTCCATGACGGGCAGCGACGCGCGGGGGCCGATGTCGCCGAGTCCGAGAACCGCGGTGCCGTCGCTGACCACGACGACGAGTCGGTTGGTCCACGTGTATCGATCGGCGAGGGTTTCGTCTGCAGCGATGGCGCGGCTCACCTGAGCAACACCCGGCGTGTAGGCGATCGAGAGGGCCCGCTGCGTATCGAGCGGCGCGGTGGTCTCGACCGAGAGCTTGCCACCGACGTGAGCGGCAAAGATTTCTTCGTCGGTCAACTCGACCTTGGGTACGTTGATGGCTTCAGTCACGAGGGACACGATGACACTCCTGATTAGTCCAGCCTCAAGCGGGGCTGGGTTACTGGGAAGTAATCCTTCGGACCGCTGCGAAACCACGTTCACAACGGTCAGAGATCATTTCTTCCGCGAACGACTACTGAGAAGAAGAGCATTCGGCGTGCGCGAGAAAGTGGGCCGCAATACATCCGAAGCGTCATGGTGTGGGGCGGGTGAGCCCTGGCGTATCCATGCAATCTAGGTTTCGGGAGAAATTCTGACGAAACCTGCACTTCGGGGCCGGGCTGTGGCGCCGCCTCGAAGTAACTCCAGTTTGCCACCAGAGTCGGATCACAATCAAATCCTCCAAGCGGTCGGATTCCTCACCACACTCGAACCCGAGCCGTCATCCCCACCGTGTCATCCCCACCCAGTCATCCCCACCGTGTCATCCCCACCCAGTCATCCCCACCGTGTCATCCCCACCCAGTCATCCCCACCACTGCGTCACCAACAACAGCCCCGCCACCACGAGCACGACCACCGATCCGGCAACCGCCGCGATACCCCGCCTGCGGTCGCACCAGATCTGCGCGGCGAGAGCAACCACCGAGGCCGCAATGTGCGCGGTGATCGACGTTGTTCCCGGACCCGGGAATCCGCGGTTGCCGCCCAGATATGCCGAACCGATGATCACGAGTGTCAAGACCACGATTCCGGCCGCCACGGTGCCACTCAGGGCGCGTAGAGCGCGGACCAGCAGCCATTGTCGTTTGTCGGCGGGATACTCGTAATCGTCTTCGTACTGATAGTCCTGATATTCCTGGTACTGGTAGTCGTCCTCGTACCTGTCGTTCCGGTTGTACCTGTCGTCGTATGTCATCTCTTACGCTCCCGCGACGAATCCGCGGACTGATTCCGCAATGAGTTGAACCGCGATGGCGGCGAGCAGAAGACCGGCGATGCGTGCCAGCAGACTGATGCCACCCTCGCCCAGTATCCGGATCAGTGCGGTCGAGAAGCGCAGGACCACGAACAGCACGAGGTGGATGGACAGAATCGCCAACGCGATGGCCAGATACGACGCCGCTTCACCGTCGGCCTGGGCGACAAAGACGATGACGGCTGCAATCGCACCGGGACCGGCCATCATCGGCGTTCCCAGAGGAACGAGTGCGACGTTGACGTCGTCGGCTCCCTGCGGACGGTTGGAGGCCTTGCCGGTCAGCAGTTCGAGTGCGATGAGAAGCAGGAGTAGTCCGCCGGCGCCCTGCAACGCCGGAATGCCGATGTGGAGGTAGTTGAGGATCGCCTGACCGCCGATGGCAAAGACCGAGATGACCGCCAGGGAGACGGCGGGGGCCTGCCATGCCGCTCGATTGCGATCTTCACGGCTTTTACGTCCGACGAGTGACAAGAACACCGGGATGACTCCGGGCGGGTCCATGATCACGAACAGCGTGATGAACACGGTGAGGTAGAGCGTGGTGTCGAGCATCAGCGCCCCAGTACCTCCACGCCGGTGGCAGCCGAGACGAGTTTGTCGAACTCGGCTTCGTCCGTGAGCTCGTCGCCGAGTCCGATCGTCTTGTTCTCGCCGTGGTAGTCAGAGGATCCGGTGACTGCCAAGCCGAGATCGACGGCCAGTCGGCGCAGGACGTCACGATCGTCGCTGCGATGGTCCGGGTGATCGACTTCGAGACCCCCGAGACCCAGCTCGGCCAGATCACGGATGTGGTCGAGCGCAAGCAATCCGCCGCGCGAACGCGCCCGTCCATGCGCAAGGACAGTTACTCCCCCGGCCGCTGCCACCAGTTCGACGGCGTACTCGAGCGGAGTGTCGTACTTGGGAACGTCGTATCGCCCTCGACTGGACAACAGGTCGGAGAAAGCCTCACTGATGCTCGACACCACTCCCGCTCGCATCAGGGCCGCTGCGACGTGCGGGCGTCCGACGGACGGACCGGCGTCGGCGAGGATCTGATCGGGATCGACGGGCAGACCGTCACGCGCCATCATGGTCGTCATCACCCGGATACGTTCGACGCGTTCGGCGCGCAGTCGCTCACGTTCTTTTGCGAATTCGGGGTGCGTCGGATCGAACAGGTACGCAAGCAGATGTACAGCGACCGGCCAACCACGCTCACCTCGACCTTCGCACGACATCTCCATCCCACGAACCAGGCTGACGCCGGCCGGCAAGGCCTGCGCCGCCTCGGCCCAGCCCGAAGTCGTGTCGTGATCGGTGATGGCGACGACGTCGAGTCCGGCGTCGGCTGCGGCGCGCATGAGGGCAGCCGGGGTGTCGGTGCCGTCCGATGCGTTGGAGTGGGTGTGAAGGTCTATTCGCACTGTTCCAGTGTGTCAGCAATCGGCAACTTCATCGCGCTCCGGTGGGCGAGCCGGAAGCTGACGTACGATTACGCCGCAGCGGCAGCGCAATTCGATCAGGTGTCGCTGTAGTGCCGTTCCACTGCCGTTCCACTGCATTACAGACCGAGAAGGAGCGAGCGTGCCAACCATGCCGTCACTGCCGAATTGGTCGAACGGCAAATCGACGCAAGCCGATGCGCCCAAGATCCCCGTTCCGGCTGCCCGCGCGATCGTCGACTGCGCGGTCTACGTGGATGGCGTGCGGTTGCCGGGCAAGTACACGCACCGCGCCGCGTTGGCCGAGGTTCGTAGTCGCGACAACGCGTTCGTCTGGGTGGGCATGCACGCTCCCGACGAAGGTCAGATGCAAGATGTCGCAGCAACTTTCGGACTCCACGAGCTGATGGTCGAGGATGCCGTCCATGCACACGAGCGCCCGAAACTCGAACGCTACGACGACGTCATGTTCCTGGTGCTGCGCACGGTCGTCTACGTGCCGCACGAGTCCGTCGCGACGGCGAGCGAGATCGTCGAAACCGGCGAGATCATGGTGTTCGTCGGCCCCGACTTCGTGGTGACCGTCCGGCACGGGGATCACTCCGAACTGGCAAGCGTGCGCAAGTCACTCGAGCAGAACCCCGAGCGCCTCACCATGGGCCCGTTCGCGGTGTTGCACGCGATCACCGACCACGTCGTAGACAGCTATCTCTCTGTCATCCAACTCGTCGAACAGGACGTCGACAGCATGGAAGAGTTGGTGTTCAACCCGCGGAACACCGTTGCCGTCGAGCACATCTACCTGCTCAAACGTGAAATCGTCGAACTACGACGCTCGGTCACTCCACTCGGATTGCCACTGCTCCAGCTGACCCAGCCCGCGGGCGGCCTCGTCCCGAAGGAGATCCGGCGATACTTCCGTGACGTACGAGATCACCACACGATCGTGGCCGAACGTATCTCGGAATACGACGAGGTGTTGAGTTCGCTGGTCGACGCCGCACTCGCGAAGATCGCGGTGCAGCAAAACACCGACATGCGCAAGATCTCCGCGTGGGTCGCTATCGCCGCCGTGCCGACCGGCGTTGCCGGTATCTACGGGATGAACTTCGAGAACATGCCGGAACTCGGTTACAAGTACGGCTATCAGTCCATCCTGTTCCTCATCGCGTCGGTGTGTGTCGGCTTGTTCTTTCTCTTCCGTCGCAACAACTGGCTGTGAACAACTCCTTCTGACTCCCTGTACTTGCCACCGTCGCAGGCGGACAATGGATATGGGTACGCATTTTCATTCCGTTCCCGAAATCCATTTTGCGACAAGCAAATTCAGATCCAAGGAGAAGTGGAGGAACAACCATGCCTACAGTCGAGCAATCCGTGGAGATCGCGTTGCCACCCAAAGACGTCTGGGAGTACATGTCCGTCGCCGAGAATTGGCCCAATTGGGAAAACTCGATGGTCGAATGCAAACAGATCACCGACGGCCCGATGGGCGTGGGAAGCCGCTGGCACGGCGTCTCGCGAATTCTGGGCAAGCGTCTCGAGTGGACATCCGAATTCACCGAGTACGACCCACCGAGATCGTCGAAATCGACGTCCGTCGAAAGTCCGGTCAGCTTCTCGCAGACCACGACCTGCGAAGAAGTCGGTGACGGCACTCGGGTCACCTACCGACTCGACAGCGAAAGCGGCCTGGGAGGAGTATTCGGCAAGATGGCCGACCCGATCGTCACGAAAGCATTTTCACGGACGGTTCGGGTAAGTCTCGAGAACTTGGCGGACATCCTCGTGCACGCCGAATGATCTGACGGACAAAGCGCCGGCGCAGCTAGAGCGAGGCAGCGGAACGGTGCGGATCGCGAATGTCGATCCCCGCCTCGGCCCACGCTTCCCGCAGCGCCTCCGCGCCGCGCAGACGCACCCAGGCGGCTTCGGTACCGGTCAGGGGGACCACGCCGAGGAAGCGCACCGGATCGAACGGCTCCGGCAGCGTCAGGTCGGCGATCCCGCTGTCACCGAGAAGCACCGCCGTGAACGCAGTGTCCTTCCACAGCGGCTCGCCCAGGTCCAACAGTGCGTCCTCGAGCAGCACGACGCCTTCGACGGACGGCGCCGCAGCCAGGACCGCGAGCGTCCTGGCCACACCCGACGCGACACCCGTGCCACCGCGCAGGGTGAGCACCAACTCGGCGCGAGGACCGCGTGTGGGGTCTGCGACCAGTTCGTTGGGGTCGCCCATCGGATGACGCGAGCACCCCAGTGTGACGTAGCGGACCAGTCCGTCGGGTGATTCGAAACGCAGCACGTCCAGCGGTTCGACACCGAGGAACGTCACTGAGGCCGCGGTGGGGTCCGGCCCCTCGATGCTGCTGACGAGATGGGCCCGGACGGAAGATACGACGCTGTCTGACACTCGTCCATCTAAACACCGTGCCCGCGAGGTTCGCAGCGCAGATACCTCGCGGTGGCGGTAGCGTCGTCGAAATGGTCTCCGTTCTCGCTGTCAGCGACGAGACCGTCGAATTCCTGTGGAGCAGTCAAGTTCGTTCACTCGGAGTCGACGTGATCCTGGGCGCGGGCGATCTGCCGTTTGCGTATCTGGAGTACCTGTCCGATCAGCTGAATGCGCCGTGCGTGTTCGTTCCCGGAAACCACGACGTCGATCTGTCCGGATATTCGAACAAGAGATCCGGTTGGATGCGGGCAGGTATGCCGGCGCAGTGGCCCGGCCCGACCGGAGCAGTCAACGCCGACGGACGCATCGTGACCGTCGCCGGTCTGCGGATCGCGGGCCTCGGTGGTTCCATCCGATACAACACGGGTCCCAATCAGTGGTCCGAGCGCCAGCAGAGCCGACGCGCCCGCTCGCTCACCTGGCGAAACGCCTGGCAATCGAGGCTTCCCGGCGGCCGGGCGGGCGTGGATGTGCTGCTCACCCACAGCCCCGCCCGCGGTGTCGGCGACGCCGAGGATCGGCCACATCGTGGGTTCGAATGCTTCACCCCCTTGATCCGCACCCTCGATCCGACGGTCATGATTCACGGACACATCCACCCGCACGGGCGAACCCCTCTCGATCTGGAGGTAGGCCGGACTATCGTGCTCAATACCGTCGGCTTCACGCTGATGGAGATTTCCCCAGGTACTCCGCCGACGATCGTGAGGCGCCGACATGGCTCGTGACACCGGATTTCCCACAGCCGACGCGGAAAACGACTTCGCTCGTCAGCGTCGACGCGCCGACGTTGCCCGTCTGGTCAGTTGGCTACGACGCGAACCGGACGACGTCAACGCGATCCTGCCGTTCGACGAGGTTGTCGCAGCGCTCGGCAAGGTTGGTGAGAAGTCTCTGGGTCTACAGGTCGTCACCATCGAATCGATAGTCGGAAGTGTCGACCGCACAGGTGATTTCGACAGGTACTTCCGTCCGACGTCCACTCATTCGCGCGCTCGTTGGGAGCGACTTGCGGTGGCGCAACGACGCGGCGAATCGGTACCACCTGTTCAGTTGTATCGCGTCGGCTCCATGCATTTCGTGATCGACGGACACCACCGAGTGTCCATTGCGTGTGCGATGCACCAGAAGACAATCGACGCATACGTCACCGAGATCATCACGCGTATCTCGCCGGAAGGCATCACTCAGCGCGCCGATCTGCTCATCAAGGACCATCGCCGACTCTTCCTCACTCGCGTTCCGCTGCAGGGTTCACAACGCGAAGCTGTCCAGGTCACCGACCCGTGGGAGTACGCCGAACTCAGTGAGTGCGTGGAGGCGTGGGGTTTTCGGCTCATGCAGGAAAAGGGCGAGTTCCTCGGCCGAGACACGGTCGCCCGGCGCTGGTTCGGCGAGGAGTTTCTCCCGGTCGTGCGAATGCTGAGGGGCGCCGACATGTTGCCCGAGCACACGGACGCCGAGGCCTACTTGTGGATCGCCCGGGAGCGGTACCGACTGGTGCGGCGTCACATGTGGAACGACGAGATCGTGGCCGAACTACGTGATCGAGCACCGCGAAAGCACAAGCCTGCTACGTAGGTACAGTGAACCGCACCTCGCGGTTCGGGATCTTCGGGTGCATGAACTTCAGCAACAAACGCGCTTCCTTCTCGATGGACGCGAGCGCGGTTTTCGGTTGCTGCGCAAACAGAGTCGCGCTCAACTCGATCGCCTCCTTGGCCGGCGTCACCGTCGCGAATCCCACCACCTTTCCGCGCACCAGGATGGCGGGCTTGATGATGCCGTTGACGGTGAAGACGCGAGTTCGATACTGCTCGTCCATGATTCGCGAGCGGTCGGCGTGCGAGAGCAGGATGTTGTCGAACGGAGCAAGGATTCTGACCGGCGGTGTTCCGGAGTTCGGTCGTGGCGCATCCGGCAGGTCGAACACCTCGGCCCCTTTCGCGTTGACAAAGTTGATCAGGCCGGGACGTAGCCTCTCGAAGACTTCGGCGAGTCTGGTCAGACCCGACCACGCCTGGGCGTCCTTCACACTCGCGGGCCCGAACGCGGCCAGGTAACGCAGCACCAGTGTGTCGGGCACCGGAATCGAATCCACTTCTGCGCCCAGCCAATTCTCCAACGTCGTCAGCGCCGGTGCGCCGGATTGGCCCCACAACCCTCGCGGTGGAACCTGCACCATCGGCAACAGTCCGCGAACTCCGTGTGCCAACCCCTCTGGCGCGTGGCCGGGAAAGCGCTCCGCCAGTAGAGGCCTCATCTGCATTTGGGTGAGCGGCCCGTCCGCTACGAGGTCCCGTCCCGCCTGCGCCAGAGCGTCGAGATCCAACCCGGTGAGCGCCGCACGCTGTGTGCTGTTGGTGTGGAGATCGCGTTCCATGATCGTCTGGACCGTCGCCCGGAAGGGGCCCGCATCCGCGGCCGAGAGAGCAAAAACCGTGCCCCGCATGGCAACCAGCCGCACCACCTGGCGCTTCTCCACAAGGGTGGAGAGGTCTTCTGCCGCAAAGTTCTTCAGCCGCGCCCACAGTGCCAGATAGGGAGGCGTCGGCGCCTGTGCTTGCAGACCCGCCAGGTGCTCGATCGCATCCAAGGCGCTGACATCGGCCCTCCGCAGCAGGAACTGCCGCGCCAGAGTCGACAGGTTGAGCTCGCGATCGGTGATCAGTGCAGCCATCGACAACTCCTCAGCGCTCGTGGTCGGATTCGGTGACGATCTGGAACGGTATCTCGACTCGCGCGAGGGTTCCGGACTCTTCACCCGGCCCGACCGAGAACGAGCCACCCGCGGCAACCACCCGCAACTCGTGCGAGAGCAGCCCTATGTGGCCGGCGGCCCGTCGTTCGGCAATCCGATCGGCGCTGATCCCCCGGCCGTCGTCCGAGACCACCAGCACCGCACGGTGGTCCAGTCGTGCGAGCTCGATCCGAACATTGTGCGCACCGGCATGTTTGACGACGTTGGCCAGCAGCTCTCGTGCGGCGCCGAACAGGACGTCGTCCGCGGACGTGCGCAGATCGTCGTTCCAGCCCGAAGTGTCGACGTCGACCACTACTCCGCCGCGTCCCTGCGCCGATCGCGCGAGGTCCCCGATTGCGCGGGCAAGACCCACGTGAACAAGGACAGTGGGATGCAACTCCGAGACGGAGGATCTCAACAGCGTTGTCGCTTCACCGAGCGCTTTCGCGGCTCGCGCCAGGGCGACAGGCTCCGCGCTGTCTGCCAATTCGTCGAGATCCATCCGCGCCGCGAGGACGTACTGCAGCGCCCCGTCGTGTAATTGCTCCGACAGTTCCGTGCGCTCACGCTGCTCGAGCCCCATGAGCTCGGCAAGAAGGCTGGTGCGATGCCCGACGAGTTGTCCGATGGTCAGGACGCGTGATCTTTGAATCCGAGTCAATCCGATTGCGCCCGCGCCCACTCCGGCCAAGGCCATGGTGCTCAGCAGGATCGACGGCCACGGCTCGGAGTTCGAAGTCATCGTTGCCCAACTGGAAACGAAGAACACCCCGATCGTGCAGGCAACGACGCCGACACACACGTCCGTCCGCAGTTGCGTACACGCAAGAACCGGAATGACGAAGAGCCCGTTGCTCAAGATGTCGGCGGTCCAACTCTGCTCGGCTGCGAGACCGGTCAGCAATGTCAGAGTTGCGAGCACGGCGAGGTCGACGAACAAGCCGAGCCAGATCATCGTCACCGGGCCGGTGCCGCCCTTGCGGATCCACAGCGCCACGGCTGCCGACCAGAGGGCATAGGTGCCCAGAATCGCGAAACACCATCCCGCGTCGTTCATCGGCGGGACGAAAATCAGTGTCAGGGCGATGAACAGCACCAGAGCGCCGCGCACCGTCAGTTGGAGGTACGCACCGCGGTAGGCGTGTTCGCGCATGATCCGCTCGAGGTCCGGGCCACCGGGCAGGTGCTCGGTTCGTACCGAGGATTCGTTCATCTGTCCTCCTGTGCCGCCCATCCCAGTTCCCTGTGAATGAGCTTCGCACACGAGATTTCACAATCAACCCGCAATACCGTGAATGGCACAGCATTCACCGAACCTCGAAACCACGCAGGAGTGCTCATGATCTCGACCCGAGCAAGCAAGCGCCGCATCGCCACTCGATTTGCCGTCGCCGGCGCCCTGGCAGCGGCGCCGATCGCCGTGGTCGCCGGGACAGCGCAAGCCGCCCCGGCCTCCACCCATCACGAACAATTCGGCCGCCTGGTCCCCCTACCCGAACCGGCCGACGCAGCGCCCGGCCCCGAACAGGTACCGCTCCCCTGGGGCGCGACGTATTCGGTCACCTTGCCCGGGTAAAGGTCACAGCAGCAGATTGGCTCCCGTACCGCCGTCGAACACTGCGATCTTGGCGGGATCGAACCAGAGATCGACAGACCTGCCCTGGGCCACCGTGGACTCGGACGAGAGCCTGGCAACCAGTTGACCGCCACCAGCGACGGCCGTTCCCGAATCGGCAGCGAGTTCCTCGAGTTCACGAGAGTTGACGGCGGGGCCACCAGCGAGGAAATACGCGTACTTGTCCGAACCCATCGATTCCAGCACGTCGACGTCGACGGTGAACGTACCGCCGTGCGGCTTCTGCGCTGCATCGACCAGCGCCACGTCCTCGAAATGCTCCGGTCTGATACCGACCACCACGTCCTTGCCCGAACCGCTGCCCGAGATCTTCGACTGCGCCGCCGCTGGCAGGCGAACATCGCCGATCGGCGTGCTCACACCGTCGGCCGTCAACTGTCCGGGGAAGAAGTTCATGGACGGGGACCCGATGAATCCCGCCACGAACAGATTGTTCGGACGATCGTAGAGTTCCTGCGGCGCACCGATCTGTTGCACGATTCCGCCGCGCAGCACGACTACCCGATCGCCGAGCGTCATCGCCTCGGTCTGGTCGTGGGTCACGTAAATCGTTGTCGTACCGAGTCGCTGCTGCAGACGGGCGATCTCCGTCCTCATCTGCACGCGCAGTTTGGCGTCCAGGTTCGATAGCGGCTCGTCCATGAGAAACGCCTTCGGGCTGCGCACGATTGCGCGTCCCATCGCGACACGCTGACGCTGACCGCCCGACAGGTTCGCCGGTTTGCGATCGAGATGCTGGGTGAGGTCGAGCACCCGCGCTGCGTCGTCGACCTTGGCGTTGATCTCGTCCTTGGACATCTTCGCCAATGTCAGTGGGAAAGCGATGTTCTGACGCACCGTCATGTGCGGATACAGCGCATACGACTGGAACACCATCGCGATGTCGCGGTCCTTGGGGGCGCGTTCGTTGACGCGTTCACCCGCGATCCGCAACTCACCGGTCGAAATGTCTTCCAGCCCGGCAATCATGTTGAGAGTCGTGGATTTTCCACAACCGGACGGGCCCACGAGAATGATGAATTCTCCGTCGGCGATGGTGATGTCGACATCACTGACCGCCTTGGCTCCGTCCGGGTACAGCTTGGTCACCTTGTCCAGCACGATCTCGGCCACAGGCTTATCCCTTCACTGCGCCGGAAGTAAGCCCGGCCACGATACGACGTTGGAAGAACAGAACAAAGATGATGATCGGAATGGTGATGACCATTGCGGCCGCGGCGATCGACCCGGTGGGCTCCTCGAATTGTGAAGCGCCGGTGAAGTTTGCGATGGCCGCAGGGGCGGTGATGGAGCGTTCGGTCGACGTCAGCGAGATCGCGAACAACAGATCGTTCCAGCAGAAGATGAACACCAGAATGCCCGCCGTGACGATGCCGGGCGCGGCGAGCGGAGCCACCACCTTCCGGAACGCCTGCCCCGGCGTCGCGCCGTCCATCTGAGCCGCCTTTTCGAGTTCCCAAGGAATCTCTTTGAAGAACGCGGAGAGCGTGTAGATCGCCAACGGCAACGCAAAGGTGATGTACGGCAGGATGAGTCCGGCCCAGGTGTCGAAGAGTCCGAGCCGTCGTTCGATGTCGAACAGCGGGCTCACCAATGAAATCTGCGGGAACATCGCGATCAGCAGGGCAACAGCCACCAGCAGCTTCTTGCCCGGAAAATCCAGGCGCGCAATCGCGTAAGCAGCCATGGTTCCGATCACCACGGCGATGACCGTCGAGATGAGTCCGATGCCGATGGAGTTGATCAGAGCACTGGTGAAGGCGCTGGTGTCGAAGATTCCTCGGTAGTTGTCCAGGGTCCACTTCTCCGGAATCAACTTGCCGTCCTTGATGGTTCCGGCGGGCTTGAAGGACAGGCTCGCAATCCACAGGACGGGAACCAACGCGTACAGCAAGACCAGAAGGTTGACGACGGACCAGCTGATCTTGAGTCTGGGAGTAACGGTCATGTCAGCGTCCTTCCGTATCGGATCCGGGAGCCGAAGCACCGAAAAGTTTGATGAAGATGAACGCGATCACGGCCACACACACGAAGATCAACACGCTGATCGCGGATCCGATGCCCAAGTTGAATGCCTTGAACAGATTGTCGTAACCCAGAATCGACACCGACCCGGTGTCGTTCGCTCCCTTCGTCAGCACGTAGATGTTGTCGAAGATGCGGAACGCGTCGAGTGTGCGGAACAGCAGAGCGACGAGGATGGCGGGCTTCATCAGCGGAAGGATGATGCGTACCAACCGGGTCCACGCACCGGCGCCGTCCACCTGAGCCGCCTTGAGGAGGTCGTCGGGCACGAGCGCCAGGCCGGCGAGCAGGAGCAGCGCCATGAACGGCGTCGTCTTCCAGACCTCGGCAAGGACGATGATCGCGAGCGACGGGATCTGGTCGGTGAGCGGCGCACTGCCGTCGGGCAGGAGATTGGCGAGGTAGCCGGTCCCCGGCGTCCACGCGTAGTACCAGCTGTATGCCGCCGCGACGGTGACGATGCCGTACGGGATGAGCACAACGGTGCGGACGAGCCCCTTACCCACGATCGTTCGGTGCATCACCAGTGCGATGGTCAGTCCGAGAACGAACTCGATGACGACCGAGACAACCGTGATCGACGTCGTCACCGCGAACGCTTGCCACCAGTAACCGTCGGTCAGCACCGACACGTAGTTGTCGAACCACACGAACTTTCGTTGATCCGGGAAGCGCAGGTCGTAGCGCTGCAAACTCAGCCAAACGGCGTAGACCACCGGATACGCGGTCACCGCGATCATGAGAATCGCGGCCGGGGCCACCAGCCAGAGACCGAGTCGACGCTCAGCCGCCTTTCCGTCGGACATCTTCGACTTCGCGGAGTGCTTCGGCTCCGGCGATGGCGTCGCGACTGTTGGTGCAGCTCCCGAATTTTCGCTGTCGATCGTCACGGAATCAGCCCCTCGGAATTGACTGCCTTGCGTACCTGCTCGGCAAGATCGTTCACGGTCGATTCCGGATCGATGTTTCCCACAGGGTTCAGCGTGGCAGTGATGAGCGTCGAAATACTCTGATAGGCAGGAGAAACCGGCCGAACCGAAGCGGTGTCCAGGCTGTCGCGAACCTCACGCCACGCCGGGTACGCCTCCTGGAACGCCGGGTCGTCGTACAGGCTCTCGAGAGTCGGCGGAACGCCACCGGCTACCGCGTTGTTGCGCTGATTCTCCTCGTTACGCAGACAGGTCAGCGCATCGAAAGCGAGGTCCGGATGCTGGCTGGTCTTGGCCACCGCCACGTTGAAGCCGCCGATCGTGACCTCGGCCGGCTTACCCTCGATCACCGAGGGATACGGAGCGGCAAGGAAATTCCGTTCTCCGTTCACCGTGAGCACCGTGTTTCCGGTGTTCTCACTGGTGACGTTGCCCTTGTCGTCGATGTACGGCAGATCGCCCTTCTCGGCGTTCTCCATGATGCCGGGCAGCACGAACGGCCAGTTGACCTGGAAGGCAGATTTGCCGCTCTCCATACCCAGTCGCGACGACGCTTCATCCCCCTGCGAGATCGAGGGATCCGCACCCTTGGCGGTAGCGACGCGCTTCATGACGGTCAGCGCCTGCTGGGCAGCATCACCGTCGGCCACCGTCACGGTTGTTCCGTCCGGCCCCACCACCGATCCGCCGGCACTGGCGAGAAGGGTGTTGAACCAGACCATCAATCCTTCGTACTGCTTGCCCTGCACACCGATCCAGCTGGGGCGCCCCTCCGCGGCCAGGCCTTCGGAGATGTCGATCATCTGATCCCAGGTCTGGGGTGGTTGCCCGTCCGGCATCAAATCCTTTCGATACCAGAGCAATTGGGTGTTGGTGTTCAATGGCGCCGCATAGAGTTGGTCCTGCCACTTCGCCGACTCCAGCGGACCCTCGAGCGTCCCGTTGCTGACCTCGGCCGCCACGTCGTCAGGAAGCGGCAATGCCCATCCCGCTTCGGCGAATTCGGCAGTCCACACCACGTCGAGCGTCATCAGATCGAGTGACTTGTCGTTGCCGGTCAGACGCCGGGCCAACTGAAGTCGCTGGTCGTCGGCACCCTTGGGCAGAGTTTTCTGCTCGACCCGGTACGCGCCGTTCGACGCCGCCGAACAATTGGCGGCGGCCTCCGCATACTGCTCGGCGCCGTCGGCAGCGGTGTAGAAGGACAGCACCACGCCGTCGTCATTGTCCGATCCGCACGCACTGAGCAAGGGCGCCAACAACAATGTTGCCGCGCCGAGCAGCCCCGCCCGCAATTTCTTCTTCTGTCCCGCCCGCGATCTCTTGTTCTGCACAGCCGTCCTCCTCGGGCGGCGAGACGGCGCAGTCGTTACGGCTGGCCGACGCACCACACATCGGCACTTTTGCCGGAGAAGGGACCTATTTCCTTGTCCGGCAAACGGTCACGGGAAGCGAGTACTACCTCGCCCGCGTGTACATAAAGTAACCGAGATCACACAAGTTGGCAGCCCGAGCGAGAATGTCAGATGGCGAGCTTGGCGAGCAGGTCGCGCGCCGACTCCGCCGTCTTGGGCTCACACAGTACGTCGTAACGTCCGGCGACCAACTGCATCGTCGAGGCGAAGTCCCGCTGCCCACGCGTCGCGGCGTACGGAATCGTCGTGGAGATGACACCGAAGATGATGCCGCCCACGATGCCCGCGATCAGCGGAGCGAAGAAACCACCGGTGACGATTCCGAGCACCAGGCCGAAGAAGACACCGAGCCAAGCACCGGAGACGATGCCGCCACCGATCACCTTGGCCCACGTCAACCGACCGAGAACTCGCTCGACCTGCATCAGGTTCACGCCGACGATCGTGACGTCCTGAACCGGGAATTCCTGATCGGAGAGGTAATCGACTGCGCGCTGCGCCTCGGCGTAGGTGGGGTACGACCCGATGGGCCATCCCGAAGGCGGTGTCGGCAACGCTCCACGGCGCGACCCATTCGACGATTGACCGAGCGGATTGGACATGGCTGGCTGCGCTCCTCTTTTCGGGCACGTCATCCACGCGGATGACGCAAGTACATCTACCCCCTATTGTGCCCTTTACAGACCTGATTCGTTCGGCTATGCGAGCGTCAGGCGTGTTCGGGCGGCGTGAATTCCGAGGTGCGCGTCATCCCCGCGGCGCGGCCCTTGGCCGAAATCACCAGTGCCATCTTGCGACTCGCCTCGTCGATCATCTCGTCGCCGAGCATGACGGCGCCCCGCCCTCCCCCGGCAGCCGAGGTGTGGAACGCGTACGCGTCCAAGATGAGTTCCGCACGGTCGTAGTCGGATTGGCGCGGACTGAACACCTCGTTGGCCGCCTCGATCTGCGTGGGGTGCAGAACCCACTTGCCGTCGAAACCGAGCGCTGCCGTTCGCGCAGCCGACCGAGTGAAAGCCTCGACGTCGCGGATCTGCAGGTACGGCCCGTCGATGGCCTGGACGCCGTGCGCCCGCGCGGCCATCAAGATGGTCATCAGGATGTGGTGATACGCGTCACCGCGGTCGTAGCCGTCCGGTTGCTCACCGACGACCAGAGTTCGCATGTTCAAGCTCGCCATGAAGTCGGCCGGGCCGAACACGAGCGCCTCGACGCGGGGACTCGCGGTGGCGATCGCGTCGATGTTGGTCAAGCCGATCGCGTTCTCGATCTGCGGTTCGATCCCGATCCTGCCGACCTCGAGACCGTTGGCCTTCTCGACCTGCGTCAACAACAAATCGAGCGCCTGGACGTGACTCGCATCGGGAACCTTGGGCAGCAGAATGGCGTCCAGATGCGCTCCGGCGCGGCCCACCACCTCCACGACGTCGGCATACGTCCATTCGGTGGTCCAGTCGTTGACCCGGACGACCTTGACCTGTTTGCCCCACCCGTCCTCGGCCAACGCGTCGCCGATCGACTCCCTGGCCGCCTGCTTCGCCAGCGGCGCCACCGCATCTTCGAGGTCGAGAAAGATCTCGTCGGCGGGCAATCCCTTCGCCTTGTCGATCATCTTCCGACTGCTGCCGGGAACTGCCAATACCGATCGACGGGAACGGTTGCGTGAAGTCATTGCGGACTGCCCTTCTCGATTTTCGGTGGCGCCGTTGCAGATTTTGACGCTGGACGAATTAGCCTTGCAATCATGGCAGCAGCAGGCAAGGTATTTGCAGCCAGGCTTGCCGGCCTGGTTGTACTCGGCCCGGACGGCGAATCGATCGGTCGTGTGCGCGACGTCGTCATCACGGTCCGCATCGGACGCCAGCAACCCCGCGTTCTCGGTCTGGTGATCGAAATGTTCACGCGCAAACGCATTTTCGTTCCGATGTTGCGTGTGACAGCAATCGAACCGAGTGCAGTCACCCTCACCACCGGTAACGTCAGTCTGCGGCGCTTCAACCAGCGCCCGGGCGAAGTGCTCGCTCTGGCGCAGGTACTCGATTCGCATGTGCGCGTGGACGACCCGGAACTCGAGGAGCTTCACGGCGTCGACACGATAGTCGTCGATCTCGGAATCGAATCGACGCGGACGCGAGACTGGGTGGTCTCCAAGGTCGCGGTTCGCGGCCATCGCGGACGCCTCGGTCGACGCGCGGCGATTCACATCGTCGACTGGCAGCACGTCGCCGGCCTCACCCAGAGCGACCTCTCACTCCCCGGCCAGGGCGTAGCTCACCTGCTTCTCCAGTACGAAGGCATGCGACCCGCCGATGTGGCCAACGCCATGCGCGAACTGCCGGAGAAGCGCCGCCACGAACTGGCCGTGGCGCTCGACGACGAACGCCTCGCCGACGTCGTGCAGGAACTGCCGGCGGACGACCAGACCGATCTGCTGATGCACCTGGAAGTCGAACGCGCCGCCGATCTACTCGAAGCGATGGATCCCGACGACGCCGCCGACCTGTTGGGCGAGCTGCCCGAAACCGAGGCCGAGTCACTGCTTCAGTTGATGGACCCGCAGGATTCCGAACCTGTTCGACGCCTGCTCGAGCATTCCCCGGACACTGCCGGTGGTCTGATGACGCCCGAACCGGTGGTACTGACGGCCTCGACGACGGTCGCGGAGGCCCTTGCCCGCGCCCGCAACTACGACGTGACCCCGGCGCTGTCGAGCATGGTCTTCGTCGTACGTCCGCCGACGGCGACTCCGACCGGGCGGTATCTCGGCTGCGTCCACTTGCAAAAGCTTCTCCGCGAGCCTCCCGCCAGCCTGGTAGGCGGACTACTCGACACCGACATGCCCCGGTTGGCCCCGGACGACTCGTTGGCGTCGGTCACCCGATATTTCGCGACGTACAACTTGGTATGCGGGCCGGTCGTGGACGACGAGAACCACCTGATCGGGGCCGTGACGGTCGACGACGTGCTCGATCACCTCCTGCCGGAAGACTGGCGTGAGGATTACTCCGACGACGAGGAACTACTCCGATGAGCGAACGGGCGTCGAGCACGACCGCACGGCAACGACTGGAAACGCCTCGCGGAAGCCGCCGGTTCAATCTCGATTTCGACGTCGAAGCTGTCGGGCGCGTCAGTGAACGCATCGCCCGCTTCCTCGGCACCGGGCGTTATCTCGCAATCCAGACGATCATCGTGATCGTCTGGATCCTGATCAACGTGTTCGCGGTGGCCCTGCAGTGGGACCCGTACCCGTTCATCCTGCTCAACCTGGCCTTCTCCACCCAGGCCGCCTACGCGGCGCCGCTGATCCTGCTGGCCCAGAACCGTCAGGAGAACCGCGACCGGGTCTCGCTCGAGGAGGACCGCTCACGCGCCGAGCAAACCAAGGCGGATACCGAATTCCTCGCCCGAGAACTCGCAGCTCTGCGTATCGCCGTCGGCGAGGTTGCCACCCGCGACTACCTGCGACGGGAGCTCGAGGAGATCAAGTCGATCCTTGCTGCCGACGGCGAACCGACCCCGAAGAAGAAGCACCGTGACTCGAATACTGCGAAACAAAGTCACAACTAGCTGAGCGTTCGCTGAGTTTTGCTGCACGCACCGTGACCGATATGTAACGTAAGTCACAGCAATATGGATATCACGGTGGGTACTCCGGAGCGGGAGCGCCAGCAAAGGGGAATCGTGCGAGTACGCGGAATGATTGCAGCATCCACACTGGTGGGGGGACTGCTCGTCGTCACAGGTCCAGCGGCCCTCACTGCCGGAAGCGCACCGACCGGAGGGTCACAGGTTCCGATCGCACTGGCGGGCTCCGCCTCGATTGCGCAGCCGGACTCTGTCGACTTCCTCCCGACGCCCCGCACGGTCCGAACGCAAAGATCGGCCCCGCCCAGCGATACGGTCGCCGGCGCCCCGGCAGCGCCCAACGCTGCGGCCGTCGTCCTCACCTCTCTGGGCATCCCCGAGATCGTCCTGAACGCGTACCGCTCCGCGGAGCTGGTGATGATGACCGAGGCACCGGGATGCGGAATCCCCTGGCATCTTCTGGCCGGCATCGGACGCATCGAATCCGGTCACGCCAACGGCGGCAAGACGACCTCGGTGGGTACGACGGTCACCCCGATCCTCGGCCCCGTCCTCGACGGACGGCTGGCAGGCAACGAAGTCATTCGGGACACCGACAAGGGCGCGATCGACGGCGACCCCACTCACGACCGCGCCGTCGGGCCGATGCAGTTCATTCCGGCCACCTGGGCCGGATATGCCAGCGACGGCAACGGGGACGGAATCAAGGACCCCAACAACGTCTTCGATGCGGCGCTCTCGGCAGCGAAGTACCTCTGCAGCGGCGGACTCAACCTGCGCGATGTCGCCCAGGAGACCAAAGCTGTTCTGCGATACAACAACTCGGCCGCTTACGCAGCAAACGTGATCATGTGGTCGACGGCATACAAGAACGGTGTCATTCCTTCCGGTCAGCTGCCGTACACCTCGGGCATCAACACCGGCAGCTCCGCGATCAACGCCGCCGCCTCGGCAGACTCCGCCGCTTCGGCCGTACTCGCCGCGGCTGCGGCTACCGATCCGGCGGCCGGCGACAAGGAATCAGCGTCGACGACGCCGACCCCGACCACCACTCCCCTCTTCCCGGGTCTGCCGGACATGCCTGCACTCTCACCCGAGATCCAGGCACTGATCCCGCCGGGCGTCATGCCGACCAGCCCCGCTCCGGGACCCAACGCCGCCCGGAACGCAGCTCCCGGTCCGATCATCCCGCTCCCCGTCCTCACATCACGGGGTCTCGTGTGGCCGATTCTGACGGCCGAGGGATGGCGCTGGCCCGACGACATGTGTGTGATCCTTCCGGACCCCGCAGCCCTCGACGCCTTGCAGGACGGCATCCTTCTGCCGTGCACGATCCCGGGCATGGCAGTGGCCGCCACGGCACCCGCCACCACCGACGCGGCTCCCGCGGAATCCTCTCCACCCGCCGCCCCCTCTCCGGAGCCCGCACCGGCACCGGCACCCGCACCGGAGCCCGCTCCGGCCCCGGCTCCGGCATTCGTGCCGTTCTTCCCGGGCCTGCCCGGCATGCCCGCTCTGTAACCGAAAAATCACGAAAGAACAGTGCATATGCCCCAAACTGCCCTTCTAGATCACGGTTGAATAACGGAAACGCAACAAATCAGGTAGCCTCGACTCCGTCAGTTGAACGGAAAACCTCCTCGCGGAGGTTCAGGAGGCATACACAGTGGGTCGGCACAGCAAGAAGACAGATTCGCACATCCGTCGAAATTCGGTCATCGCGCTCACCGGACTCATCCCTATCGGACTCGTCACCGCAGCCAACACGGCCGGCGCCGCTCCCAAGGTCCCGTTCTTCAACACCAGCTCCGCCGAAACGGTGGACACCGCCGCACAAGCCACGCAGGAACCGCAGGCGCAGATTCTGCCCGCCGTCGAAGCAATCGCCGAGCCGGCTCCCGCCCCCGCGCCGGAACCCGCGCCGCTGGCTCCCGTGCAGGCAACTCCCCCGCTCCCCGCCTCGATGGCCGAGGGCGCACTCGGAATCCCGAGCGTGAGCGTCGCCGCCTACCAGAACGCCGAGCGAATCCTCGCTGTCGAGAAGCCCAACTGCAACATGCACTGGACGCTCCTCGCCGGTATCGGCCGCGTCGAATCCGGCCACGCCAACGACGGCAAGGACGCCGACGCGAACGGCAACCTCTACAAGCCCGTGATCGGCCTGCCACTCAACGGCAGCCTCCCCGGCCAGGCCGTCATCATGGACACCGACGGCGGCGCCCTCGACGGCGACACCGTCTACGACCGCGCAGTCGGCCCGATGCAGTTCATCCCGTCCACGTGGAACCAATACGCCGGTGACGGCAACGGTGACGGAATCGCCGACCCCCAGAACCTTTTCGACTCCGCACTGACCACCGGCAAGTACCTGTGCGACGGCGGACTCAACATGCAGGACGTCACCCAGGTTGCCTCCGCGATCCACCGCTACAACAACTCGGCCGCCTACGTCGCCAACGTTCTGGCCTGGTCGCTCGGGTACTCCACCGGCATCGTGCCCGCCGCATCGGACCTGCCGCGCATCCACTGACCTACCTGGACTTACCATGGAGTCATGTCTGTACTGACCGAGTCCGACGTTCGCTCCGCGCTCGCGCGAGTTCTGGACCCAGAGATCCGCAAACCCATCACCGAACTGGGGATGGTCAAGGGGATCTCCCTCTCCAGTGACAACAGCGTCGACATCGGCATCTATCTCACGACCGCCGGCTGCCCGATGCGCACCGAGATCACCGAACGCGTCACCAAGGCCGTCGCCGATGTCGCCGGGGTCGGCGCGATTCGCGTCGAACTCGACGTCATGGACGACGCTCAGCGAACCGAGCTTCGCAAGTCGCTTCGCGGCGATTCCGCCGAGCCCGTCATCCCGTTCGCCCAGCCCGGTTCACTCACCCGCGTCTACGCCGTGGCCTCCGGCAAGGGCGGAGTCGGAAAGTCCAGCGTGACAGTCAATCTCGCGGCAGCAATGGCCGCGCGCGGACTGTCCGTGGGTGTACTCGACGCGGATATCTACGGCCACTCGATCCCCCGCATGCTCGGCACCGACGCCAAGCCGACTCAGGTCGAGCGCATGATCATGCCGCCCGTCGCCCACGACGTGAAGATGATCTCCATCGCGCAGTTCACCCAGGGCAACACACCTGTCGTCTGGCGCGGACCGATGCTGCACCGCGCGCTCCAGCAGTTCCTCGCCGACGTGTTCTGGGGCGATCTGGACGTGCTGCTGCTCGATCTGCCGCCCGGCACCGGTGACATCGCCATCTCGGTGGCTCAGCTCATCCCGAGCGCCGAGATCCTGGTCGTCACCACACCGCAGCAGGCTGCTGCAGAGGTCGCCGAGCGCGCGGGCGCGATCGCCCTGCAGACCCGCCAGCGCGTCGCCGGCGTCGTCGAGAACATGTCCTGGCTCGAACTTCCCGACGGCACCCGTATGGACGTCTTCGGCGAAGGCGGCGGGCAGACCGTCTCCGATCGCCTCACGAAGGCCGTCGGCGCCAAGGTTCCGCTTCTCGGACAGATCCCGCTGGATCCGTCCGTCCGCGAGGCAGGCGACGCCGGGACGCCGATCGTCCTCAGCGCTCCCGATTCACCCGCAGCCATCGCACTCAAGGACATCGCCGACAAGTTGGCCGTCCGTCAGCGCGGGCTGGCCGGAATGTCGCTCGGTATCAACACGGTTCGCAACCTGTAGAACCCCCTCATACGGAAGGGCGCCTGTCACCGATCGGTGACAGGCGCCCTTGCGTATGTCGAATCTAGGTGGCGTCGAAGTCCACAGGAGGACGTTCGCCGGCGGTGAGTGGCTTGTCCTTCGACAGCGTCTTCGGCTCCTGCACTCCGCTCTGCGGCTTCTTGTCGAAGTTGCCCGTGAAGATGGAGTCGTCGCCGTCGAGGAGGTGCTGGGTGATCACAGCGCGCGGCGTCATTCCGCGCAGCTTGTTCAGATCTGCGAGCGGTTTACGCAGATCCTCGAAATCGGTGCCCAGTTCTTCCTTGAGCTGATTGGAAGCGCCCGAAGCATATTCGCGCACCTGCCTCAGGGATTTCGTGACCCAGGAGACCGCACCAGGAAGCCGCTCAGGTCCCAAGATGACCAGAGCCGCTACGAGGAGGATCATGAACTCGCCCCAACCGATGTTGCCAAACACAGGGTCAGCCTACTGTGTGCTCGCTCGGTGCGCGCATGTCCGGATCAACCTCACAGGAAGATCGCAGGGTCCGATCAGTCCGACACCGGCGTGACCGAAATGTCGACCTGCCGTCCGTCGCGGATCAACTGAACGTTGACAGGCTGATCGACGGTCGTCGCGTTGACCGCAACCACCAATTCGTCGGCGCTTGTCACCGGTCGGTCACCGACCTTGACGATGACGTCACCCTCGACGATCCCCGCACGTTGAGCGGGGCTGCCGTCGCGCACGTTGGCCACCGCCGCACCACTGGTCGCGTCATTGACCGCGGTGCGGGCATTCACGCCGATGTCGGGGTGATGAACCTTGCCGTCGCGAATGATGGTCTGCGCCACCTCGGTGACCGTGTCGATCGGAATCGCGAAGCCGAGCCCGACCGAACCACCGGACTCACTGAGCATTGCGGTGTTGATGCCGATGACGCGGGCTTCATCGTCGACGAGCGCACCACCGGAGTTGCCGTGATTGATCGCCGCGTCGGTCTGGACGGCGTCGATGACGGCGTTGGTGTCGGTGCCTTCACCCGACAACCGCAGAGGCCGGTTCAGTGCACTGACGATTCCGCGGGTGACGGTCTTGCTCAATCCGAGCGGTGAGCCGACGGCGACGACGTCGTCGCCCACCTGAACATCCTCGGATTTTCCGAGCTGAGCGACCGTCAGATTGTTCGCCGACACCTTGAGCACTGCGAGGTCTGTCTTGACGTCACGTCCGACGATCTGGGCGTCGGTCTTGGTTCCGTCGGAGAAGATCACCTGGATCTTCGCGTCCTGAGCGGGCGGAACGGCCGAGGAGATCACGTGGTTGTTGGTGACGATGTATCCGGCGCCGTCGATGACCACACCGGAACCCGTGCTGCCCTGGTCGCCGACGGCGACCTGAATCGACACCACTGATGGCAGTACCGCGTCGGCGACCTTCGCCACCTGAGACTCCGGCTGTTCCCCACCGCCGGATTGAACGAGCGTGACACGTGAGCTGGTGAGTGAACTGCGATCGGCAGTGATGACAGTGGCAAGCAACCCACCGACAAGAGCGATGACAAGCGCCATGCCCGCAAGCGCGGCCAGTGCCGAGGGGGCGACCTTGCGACCGAACAACAGCTCACGCACGTCGAGTTTCTGGGCGGGAGGCAACTGCACCGGCGCCTCGGACTCTGCGGGCTTGCCCAGCGAGACGGCGGATTCAGGATCACGCCACGGATCACGCGGCGGTTCTTCGTCGGGCGTGTTGTTCGCCGTCGCCTCGGGATCGCGACCGATCGACTCGGTGGCGTCTGCGGGTCGACCGAACGCTTCGGCCAGAACCGGGTCCGGAGTCCCGATCACGACATCGGAGGACGGAGAGGACGGAGTCGATCGCGCGGCCACCGGAGTGAACGAGCCCTCGACTCCACTCGGCCGACCGAACACCTGGCGCGAGGCCGGATCGATCTGGGGTCGATAGACCGGACGGGGGTCGAGAACCGGCGCATCTGCCGGTCTGTCCACCGAACCGTTTGCCGAAGAATCCGAACTCACTCCGGAGTGCCCCCTTTTTCCGTCAGTCACATGGTCCAGTATCACTGATCCGCGCCGGGAAGCTGGCGCGCGGCGTCATTTGCGCCAGCGACGGGACAACCTCTTGCTGATGGTGGAGAAGCCGGCGGGTTGATTACCGACGGAACTGTCGGCGTTTTCCGAATTCGGCCCGGTAGTCGGACTGTTGCACGAAGGAATCTGGCTGAGAAGTCCCACCAGGGACAACGGCATCGTCATCTCGCCGCTTCGACGCAGCGCACCACGTGCCTGCTGCTGAGCATCGACGGCCGCAGCGCACTCGGCACAGATCGAGATGTGATGCGAGGCCCGCAAGTAGGCCTGCATTCGGAGTTCTCCGTCGACGTAGGCAGCGATTGCCTCGCTGGCCAGATGTTCGGTCGAACCGAACTGGCGATGTGCCCGCGCCTCCGTCATTCGTCCCTCCAGGTGATTGACCACGTCCCGCTCTGTAGCTCGAACCCGACCGTCAGAAACCGACGAGTTCGGATTCGGCTGCGCGCTGCGCTGCCAGATGATCACGAATCGCCTGTCGCCCACGATGGATACGGCTACGAACCGTTCCGAGCTTCACTCCCAGTGTGGCACCGATTTCCTCGTACGACAGACCTTCGATGTCACAGAGCACGACAGCGGCACGAAATTCAGGTGCGAGCGAGTCCAGTGCGGCTTGCAGACCTGCGTCGAGGCGCGCGTCGTGGTAGATCTGCTCGGGGTCGGGACCGGGCGAGGGAACGCGGTCGTAGTCCTCGGGCAGCGCTTCCATACGGATGCGATTGCGTCGGCGAACCATGTCGAGGAACAGGTTTGTGGTGATGCGGTGCAACCAGCCCTCGAAAGTTCCGGGCTGATAATCGGAGAGCGAGCGGAACACCCGGATGAAGGTGTCCTGCGTCAAGTCCTCGGCATCCTGGGCATCGCCTGACAACCGGTAGGCCAGGCGGTACACCCGGTCACCGTGCTGACGCACGAGTTCGTCCCAAGACGGCATGGAGGACTTCTCACCAGTTGCATCGAACACAGCAGTGCCGATCAATTCGGAATCCACAGCCGATTCCGTCGTCAAAACTTCCGACTCTCGAGGGCGAGGCTCGTCGTTGACCTGGTAAATAAGTTGATCCTCCTGCTCGGGATCGCGTAGTTCGATCACCGCGTTGTCCGAATCACGTGATGCGCGATATTCGGGAGAACCAGCCGATGCTGTGATTTGTTCCCGATCACCGAGCTGCGAAAGATCAACTTGGTAGAAATCGATACCGCCGTGCGATCTTCGATCCGGCGATGTATACACCTTTTCTCATCGCGGTGTGCACGCCATATGAGGAGCCTGAGGGATTCCTGAGAATCCTGGTGACTGCGCGCCTTGCAGCGACAATCCGAACCGCCCGATAACCTCATGAGCGTGACCCACGCCGAACAGATACTCCGCCACGTCGAGGACGTAGTTTCCGAGGACGAGATTTTGACCGCGGCGCGAGATCGAGCGCTGGATCTCGGAGCCCATCCGGTGACGCCCGCCGTCGGTGCGACGCTCGCGATGTTCGCGAGGATGCTCGACGCGAAGACGGCCGTCGAGGTGGGTACCGGAGCCGGCGTGAGCAGCCTGTGGCTTCTGCACGGAATGCGCGACGACGGCGTCCTGACCACGATCGACAGCGAACCCGAACATCAGCGGGCCGCCAAGCTGACCTTCCGCGAAAGCGGAATCGCTCCGGCACGCACTCGCCTGATCAACGGACGGGCTCTCGACGTGCTTCCCCGGCTCGCCGACGGCGGCTACGACCTGGTATTCGTCGACTGCGCCGCGATCGACCACCCGCACTACGTCCGCGAAGGTGTCCGCCTGCTGCGCTCCGGCGGTGTCATCGTTCTGCACAACGCCCTGGCCGACGGCCGCGTTGCAGACAGCTCCGCACGCGACGCGACAACGGTTGCGGTCCGAGAAGCGGCAAAGGCCGTGACCGAGGACGAGCGACTCATTCGAGTCCTCCTCCCCCTCGGTGACGGCCTCCTCTGCGCGAGCAAGCTCTAGATCCAGACGCCCTTACCGATGGCGACGACGCCACCCTGACTGACGGCAAATCGTTCGCGGTCACGTTCGAGATCGACGCCGATGATTTCGCCGTCACCGACGACGACGTTCTTGTCGAGGATCGCTCGCCGTACGACGGCACCCTTGCCGATGCGCACACCCGGCATCAGCACGCTGCCCTCGACGGTCGCACCGTCCTCGATCATCACGTTGGAACTGAGTACCGAATTGCGCACGGTCGCCGCGGACAGGATCGACCCCGCACCGACGACCGATTCCTGCGCGAGTCCGCCCTTCACGAACTTTGCGGGCGCGAGATTCTCGGTGGCGCCGCGGATGGGCCAGCGACGGTTGTAGAGATTGAAGATCGGGTGCACCGACACCAGGTCCATGTGAGCGTCGTAGAAGGCGTCGAGGGTACCGACGTCACGCCAGTAGCCGCGGTCTCGATCGGTGGCACCGGGAACGACGTTGTCCTTGAAGTCGTAGACCGACGCCTCACCCGCGGCGACCAAGGCGGGAATGATGTCGCCGCCCATGTCGTGATCGGAATCGGAATTCTCTGAATCAGCGCGGATGGCGTCCACGAGTACCTTGGTGGTGAACACATAGTTACCCATGGACGCGAACGTCGAATTGGGGTCGTCCGGTGTCCCGGGAGGATGGGCGGGCTTTTCCAGGAATTGGGTGATGCGTCCGGACTCGTCACTGTCGATGCAGCCGAAAGCAAAAGCCTCACTTCGCGGTACACGAATACCCGCGACCGTCACGCCTGCCCCGGATTCGATGTGGTGCTGAACCATCTGTTCCGGATCCATCCGGTACACGTGGTCGGCACCGAAAACCACGATGTACTCGGGGTCCTCGTCGTAAACGAGATTGAGCGACTGCAGGATTGCGTCGGCACTGCCGGTGTACCAGCGCGGCCCGAGTCGCTGCTGGGCCGGGACCGGGGTGATGTACTCACCCGCGAACCCGGACAATCGCCACGTCTGCGAAATGTGGCGGTCGAGTGAATGTGACTTGTATTGCGTCAACACACAAATACGCAGATATCCCGCGTTGACAAGGTTGCTCAACACGAAGTCGATAAGTCGATATGCACCTCCGAAGGGCACTGCGGGCTTCGCTCTGTCCGCGGTCAGCGGATACAAGCGTTTGCCCTCGCCCCCGGCGAGCACGATTCCAAGCACATGCGGCTGGCTTCTCACACCGCTAACCTATCCGCACTGGTGAACTCCCGCTAGCGAAGCAGTCCGAGAGGTCCGATCGTGTCCCCCTCCGAACGGTCGGGGATAACGTGATCGGTAGCCGGATCGACCACGGGCGGTTAGGTTTAGCGCGTGCGAGTCGCGATGATGACCAAGGAATACCCGCCGGAGATCTACGGCGGCGCAGGAGTACACGTAACCGAGCTCGTCGCTCAGATGAAACGGCTGTGCGAGGTCGACGTGCACTGCATGGGCGCCCCGCGCGAAGGCGCGACCGTCCACTCTCCCGACCCCGCTCTCGCCGGATCCAACCCGGCCCTGACGACGCTCTCCACCGAACTGCGCATGGCGGACGCCGCGGCCGGTGTCGACATCGTCCACTCCCACACCTGGTACACCGGACTGGCCGGGCATCTCGCGTCGGCTCTCTACGACGTGCCGCACATCCTCACCGCGCACTCACTCGAGCCCAGACGCCCGTGGAAGGCCGAACAGCTAGGCGGCGGCTATCGGATCTCGTCGTGGTCCGAACGCAACGCCGTCGAGCACGCAGACGCGATCATCGCCGTCAGTTCCGGTATGCGACTCGACGTCCTCGACGCGTACCCCGCTGTCGATCCGAGTCGCGTTCACGTAGTCCGCAACGGAATCGACACCGAGGTATGGCATCCCGGGGGATCTGCGCCGGGAGCACAGTCCGCACTCGCGTCGATCGGCGTCGACCCGGCAAAACCCATCGTGGCCTTTGTCGGACGCATCACGAGGCAGAAGGGCGTCGGGCACCTCGTCGCGGCAGCCCACCACTTCGACCCGGAGATTCAGCTCGTGCTGTGCGCCGGCGCTCCCGATACGCCGGAGATCGCCGCCGAGACGGCGAAGGCGGTGGCCGAACTCGCCCGGCACCGGGGCAATGTCTACTGGGTGCGCGAGATGCTCCCGACCGAGCAGATCAGGGAAATACTTTCGGCAGCAACGGTATTCGTCTGCCCTTCGGTGTACGAACCCCTCGGGATCGTCAATCTCGAAGCCATGGCGTGTGAGACCGCCGTGGTCGCTTCCGACGTCGGCGGCATCCCCGAGGTGGTCGCCGACGGCGTCACCGGTCGACTCGTGCACTACAACGCCTACGAGCCGACCGCATTCGAGGAATCGCTCGCGGCCACCGTCAATGCCGTTGTCGCCGACCGAGAAGGCGCCGACGCGATGGGTCGTGCGGGCAGGATCCGTGCGATCGACGAGTTCTCCTGGGCCGAAATCGCCAAGCAGACGCTCGAGGTCTACGCGGACGCCGTCACGAGACGCTGATCCGCGTCAGATCTTGCGATAGGTCGAGACCGTCGCCGACGCGGTGACGGTGCTCGGCTGCGGCAGCTTCGCCACGGCGGCAGCCAGATCGGCGGGCGTCAGGTGTCTCGCCGACGGTCCCATCCCCACCAAGTCGAGGACGTCCTGGTGTGAGAGTGACATCGTGAACTCGACCTCGTCGCTACTCACACGCTCGAAGTATCCGGCCATCGACGATTCGAGACGTTCCACCTTGCGGTCGTCGACCCGGACCATCGCGAGAATGTCGATCAGCTCGCGCAGATGCCTGTCGGTGGGCGTCAGGACCACCAGAACGCCGTCTTCGGCGAGAACTCGATGGGACTGCGGACCGTTACGAGGAGCGAACACACAGAGCACGTGAGAGAGCGCTCCGTCGCGAATGGGCAGTGGTTGCCAGACGTCTGCGACGATCGAACCGATTCTTTCGTGGACCTTCGCGGCACGCCGGGCCGCGAACTTGGACACGTCCAAGGCTATCGCCCGAGAATCAGGCAGCGAATCCACGACGTGTGCGAGGTATTGTCCTGTGCCTGCGCCGATTTCGACGATCCGCGCGGGATCCGACCTCGCCGTCGTCGCGCAGGCTCGGGTGACGGCATCCATCAGCGGGCCGAAGTGGCCGGCGCCGAGCAATCGTGCACGCGCGGCAATCATCTCGGCACTGTCGCCGGTGAACTTCGTGGCACCGCCACTGATCAGGCTCACGTAACCCTGGCGAGCGATATCGAATCGATGTCCGCGGTCGCACTCGGCGGCGCCGTCCACCAATTCCAGATCAGCAGCACACTGCGGGCAGGACAGAAGATCGATCACGGCGGCAAGCATTGATCCGTCCTTTCGGCTACCGGCGGTGCGCACACACTTCAGGCCCCGTACCGAAACGGATACGGAGCCTGCGTGCAATCACGTGCTGTTGTTTGTACTGCTACAACCTGGACCCGACTAGCTGGTGACGTTCGTGAGTTCCACACCGAGCGCTGCAGCTTCATCCGGGGTCAGCTCGACGACGAGGCGTCCGCCACCCTCGAGTGGAACCCGCATGACGATTCCTCGTCCCTCTTTGGTTGCTTCGAGGGGACCGTCCCCGGTCCGGGGCTTCATGGCCGCCATCCTCTGCTCCCTCCAGATCTGCGCTGCATTGCTCTGCGCCTCGACTAACGGTGCGCCCCGCCAACAATCAGCGAGGCTCGTACCCTCCATTGTTCCCTATGGATGCGGGAACCGGGAATCTGAGTCACATTTAGGGGTGTTCAGTCGACCGTCACACCTGCACCGGAACCCAGCAATCAGCCACGTGATCATCGACCATTCCGGTAGCCTGCATGAGCGCATAAGCCGTGGTAGGACCCACAAACTTGAACCCGCGCCGCTTGAGTTCCTTAGCCATGGCAGTCGACTCGGGAGTGACCGCGGGAACCTCTGCAATTGATGTCAGTCTTCTGGTGCGTCGAGGCGGCGAGAACGACCAGAGTAACGAATCGAGGTCCAGATCGGGCGAATTCACGAGCACTCGGGCGTTGGAAATCGTCGCCTCGATCTTCGCGCGATTGCGGACGATCGCGGCATCGGAGAGCAATCTCTCGACATCCGCAACTCCGTACGCTGCGACCTTGTCCGGATCGAACCCGTCGAAGGCTTCGCGGAACGCCTCGCGTTTGCGCAGAATCGTGATCCACGAAAGTCCCGATTGGAATGCTTCGAGGGCGAGTCGTTCGAACAGTTCGTCGCGCCCGTGCAGCGGACGCCCCCACTCCTCGTCGTGATAGTCGCGGTAGAGCGTGTCGCCGGGCGTCTCGACCACCCAGCCGCACCGAACGAGTCCGTCGGCCATCAGCCCTGGGAATCCTTCGATTCGGATACGGTCTCAGGCTCCTCCTGCGATGCTTCGGCCTTGGCCGGAGCATCCGCTTTCACCAGGACCTCAGACCGCTCGTCACGGCCCAGTTGTGCACGCAGAGAATCGATTTCCAACCCGAGGCGATGCAGGGCCCAATCCACTTCACTCGCCTTGTAGCCACGCAGCACCTGCTGAAAACGCAGCGCGTCGACATCCGCCCCGGTGACGTCCTCTGCCGGGAGTACGGTCGCCGTCGTGCCAGGAGGCAGCGGCGGCAGCTCTTCCGAGCGCCCGAACACAGCGCTGGCGGCGAGGAAGATCATCGCGCCGACCAGAGCCATGACAATCAGGTACAGGAGGATCGTCATCATGGACCGATACTCCCATACCCGAGTGTGAGCGGTCAGACCCCCGCGGTGCGCACTATCGAATTCATCGGGGGTCGATCGAGTAGCGAAACCTCGGTGGTCTCGGGCACGAAAGAATCGCCGTCGACCAGGAATTGGGTCAACCCGGCACCCGAATCCTCGATCCCGCACCGCCGGAGCATCGTTCCGATGATCTGCCGGCTCATCACACCGAGGTCGGCGAGCGGCCGGTTGCGATGCTTGCGCACACCGAGATTGACCTGACCGATCGCCGCCAGCCCCAACGTGTCGTACGTGTCGAGCAGAAGGCCGATCTCGACGCCGTAGCCGGGCGCGAACGGGACAGCGGACAGCAGCTCACGGGTGCCCGCGTATTCACCGCCAAGCGGTTGCAGTACCGACGTGAGTTCCGGCCGCAGCGCGGCCAACATGGGCCGCGCAACCAATTCCGTGACTCGCCCGCCGCCGTTGGCATCCTCCGTGCCGCTCACGCGCAGCGGACGGCGGTAGTAGCCCTTCACCAGATGGATGCCGTCAACCGTGAGCAGCGGCCCCAGCAGTTTGGGCACGAACGCCGGATCGGGATTGATGAGATCGGAGTCGACGAATGCGATCAGATCGCCGGTCGTTGCGGCGACCGAACGCCACAGCACCTCACCCTTGCCCGCGGTCGGCGGGATGGACGGGACTGCGCTCTCACGACTGATCACCGTCGCCCCCGCCGCGCGAGCACGCTCGGCGGTACGGTCGGTCGAACCGGAATCGAGAACGATCAACTCGTCGACCAAACCACCGAGCAACGGATGAATGGTGTCGACCACCGCAGCAACGGTGTCCTCTTCGTTGAGCGCGGGCAACACCACCGAGACGGTTCGGCCACCCTTCGCCCGTTCGAGCTCGGCGACCGTCCAACTCGGATGGTCCCAACTGTTGGCGTCTGCCCATACGCGGGTCGGGCCCGCACCGGTGATGCTCATGCCAGACCTCGAACCGTACGTACCGGGGCACGGCGTCCCTGGATCGCGGCCACCATGTCGACGACTCGACGGGTGGACGCCACCTCGTGAACACGGAACACCCGGGCGCCGCCCGCCGCGGCCATTGCTGTCGCTGCCAATGTTCCCTCCAACCTCTCGGAAAGCTCCACACCAAGAGTCTCCCCGATGAAGTCCTTATTACTCAGCGCCATCAGCACTGGCCACCCGGTGTTTACAAGAACGTCCACTTTCCGCAACAACTCGAGCCCGTGGAAGGTGTTCTTACCGAAATCGTGGGTGGGATCGATCAGGATCGCGTCACGCGGAACCCCGAGTGCCAGGGCGCGCTCTGCCGCCGACACGACCTCGGTGACCACATCTGCGACGACGTCGTCGTAGCGGACACGATGCGGGCGGGTGCGCGGAACCGCGCCACCCGTGTGCGAGCAGACGATCCCGGCACCAGTCTCGGCAGCAACCAGGACGAGGTCGGGATCCGCACCCGCCCACGTGTCGTTGATCAGGTCGGCGCCTTCGCCGCGTGCCAACCGCGCGACGCCGCTCCGCCAGGTGTCGACGCTGATGATCAGCTCGGGGTACTTGGCTCTGATCGCCGCGACGAACGGAACGACTCGCCTGACCTCTTCGTCGGCGTCGACGAGGTCACCGGGCCCAGCTTTCACTCCCCCGATGTCCACCAGATCGGCGCCCTCGTCGACGGCCCTGTCGACGGCAGCCATCGCTGCCGAATCCGAGAACGTCGCGCCTTGGTCGTAGAAGGAATCGGGAGTGCGGTTGACGATGGCCATCACCAGTGCACGGTCGACCGCGACCGGACGCCCACACAGGGTGGGCGCCGGACCTGGCTGCGCGGTAGAACCGGGGAGTGAAGACATGCCACTCATACTGGCATGACGGAACTCGGTCTAGCCCTTGGGTACCGAGCCCGCCGCGACCTTTCCGACGTATTCGTCGTACGAGTCCACGTAACCACCCTCGCGGCCTTCGAGAACGTGCAGAGTGTCGGCGCCGACGTCGTAACCCTCGTTGCGCAATTCCACCTTGCGCGACTTGAAAGTGCTGGTGTGTTCGAGTGAGTCGACGATGCGGATGAACAGCGGGACCGCGTAGTTGGGGAGCTTGCCGTAGAGGTGTGCCGCGACTTCACTTCCCTCCAAGCTTTGACCGTCCCGCAGCTTGACCGCCGCCATGCCCGCGCGACCGTCGGTGCCCGGAATCTCGACGCCGTAGACAACTGCTTCCTCGACGGCCGGGTGCGAACTCAAAGCGCCCTCGACCTCCGTGGTGGCGACGTTCTCTCCCTTCCAACGGAAGGTGTCGCCGAGACGGTCGACGAAGGCGACGTGGCCCCATCCCTGCTTGCGCACCAGGTCTCCGGTGTCGAACCAGGTGTCGTCGTCCTTGAATCCGCCGCGTACCAGTTTGCTGTTGCTCGCCGCTTCGTCGGTGTAACCGTCGAAAGGCGCCCGGTCGGTGACCTTCGACAGCAGGAGTCCGACCTGACCCGTGGAAACCTTGCGGAGTCGACCGTCGGCTCCACGCAACGCTTTTCCGGTGTCCTCGTCGAACTCCACGACGGCGTGCGGCAACGGGCAGATGCCGGCCGTCTTGTCGACGTTGAGTGCGTTGACGAACGCAATGTTGCATTCGCTCGCACCGTAGAACTCGGCGACGCGGGGTATGCCGAACCGCTGGGTGAATTCGGCCCAGATTTCAGGGCGCAGACCGTTACCCACCATCAGCCGAACAGCATTGTCGCTGTCGGTCGGCTTGACCGGCTGGTTGAGCAGATAGCGGCACAGTTCGCCGATGTAGGTGAACGCGGTCGCCTTGTTCAGTGCGATGTCGTCCCAGAACCGCGAGGCCGAGAACTGACGTCCGATCGCAATTGTCGCACCGGACGCGAGCACCGAGGACAGCGAGACCGTCAACGCGTTGTTGTGGTAGAGCGGCAGGCAGCAGTACAGGGTGTCCGAGCCGCGCAAGCGCACGCCCATCAACCCGAGCCCCGACATCGACTTCAACCAACGGAAGTGAGTCATCAAGCTGGCCTTGGGCATTCCGGTGGTGCCCGAGGTGAAGATGTAGAACGCCTTCTCCTTTGCCAGCACCTCGGCGGTGACCGCGGGGTTGGACGGATCAGCCGTCTTCGCCAGATCCGCGAGTTCGCTGACGAGAAGTTGGTTCGGTCCGCTAAATCCGGCGGGCAACGATTCGAGGGCTTCTTCGCACTCGTCGGCGACCACCAGGACCCGCGCGTCGAGGAGCGTAAGGCTGTGTGCCAGAACGTCGTCGCGCTGGTTGTAGTTCAGCATGCCCGCTGCAGCGCCGAGTTTTACCGCGGCCAAGGCGATCAGCAGCGCTTCGGGAGTGTTCTTTGCCAGCACTCCGACGACGTCTCCGCGGTCGACTCCTCGACCACGGAGAACGTCCGCGTAGCGGTTCACCAGTTCGTTGGCTTCCGCGTAACTGGTCGCGTGGCCCTCGAACCGGATGAACGGGCGCGACGGGTGCGCGTGCGCGGCCTTCTGGAAGATCAACCCGATCGATTCCTTGGCCGAAGGCTTACGGGTGAGCCCGGCGGCCCCCCGCGCCAGGATCGGCACCTCGGTGATCATCGACGGCAGTTTTGCCGCCAGATCGAGCAGGCCGACGGTCGAACGGGCTTCCGAACTCATGGCTCCCCTAACACGTATCCGGCGCCCATTCGGCCGCCCAGTCTGCGGCCACCTTACTGCACGGTAATAAAGCCCGCCATGCCCCAGGTCAGGGTTTCACGCACGCGTCTGATCAGGATTTGACGCACGCGTCGAGCGCGGCCTCGACGTCCGTCCTCACCAGCAGAGTGTCCAGCGCCTGACGCCCGACGAAGCCGGTCCCGTCGAGCTTGTTCAACCACTCGAGCAGGCCGGTGAAGTGGCCGACGGGATCGAGCATCACGACAGGTTTCTCGTGCATTCCCAGGTAGCCGGCTGTCCACGTCTCGAACAACTCTTCCAGCGTCCCGATTCCGCCGGGCAGCGTGATGAACGCGTCGGCGTGGTCTTCCATCAGCTTCTTGCGTTCGCGCATGGTGTCCGTGACGATCAGCTCGTCGGCATCGACGTCGGCAACTTCCTTGTGCACCAAGGCCTTCGGGATGACGCCGACGGTCCAGGCACCCGCCGCGCGAGCGGACTCGGCGACAGCGCCCATCATCGACACGTTGCCGCCACCCGAGACCAACTGCCATCCGCGTCGACCGATCGCGGTTCCCACCTCGGCAGCCAACGCCAGGAACGATTCGTCCACCGGACCCGACGCGCAGTAGACGCAGATCGAGTACTTCTTGTCGGAATCGGTCACCATTCTTCTTCTTTCCCCAGATCTGCGGCCTCGTCGACGCCCTTGTCGGCGTCGAGGACGATTCGTACTGCTTCTTCCACACTGTCGGTGACGTGCAGCAAGTTCACGTCACCTTCGGAAATCTTGCCGTCACGCTCGAGGGTGCCGCGGATCCAATCGACGAGTCCGGACCAGTACTCGGTACCGAACAGGACGATCGGGAAGCGCGTGACCTTGTGGGTCTGCACCAGGGTGAGTGCCTCGAACAGCTCGTCGAGTGTTCCGAAGCCACCCGGCAGGCAGATGAATGCCTGGGAGTACTTCACGAACATCGTCTTGCGTGCGAAGAAGTACCGGAAGTTGATTCCGAGATCCACCCACTCGTTGAGTCCCTGCTCGAACGGCAACTCGATGCCGAGGCCGATCGAGTACCCGCCGGCCTCACTGCAACCGCGGTTGGCAGCTTCCATCACTCCTGGCCCACCACCGGTGATGACGGCGTACCCGGCCTCGGCCAACGCCGTTCCCAGCTCGCGCCCGGATTGGTACTCGGGATGATCGACCGTGGTGCGGGCCGAACCGAACACCGTCACCGCACGCGGGACCTCGGCGAGTGCGCCGAAACCTTCGATGAATTCGCTCTGGATACGCAGCACACGCCACGGATCGGTGTGTACCCAATCCGTGGGTCCGCGCTTGTCGAGCAAGCGCTGATCCGTCGTGGTCTTCTCGTCCTTGCGCTTGCGTCGAAGCTGAACCGGCCCGCGGTGCTTGATCGACGAGCTCTGCTTCTTCGAAGCCGAATTCTTCTCTGGTGCCATGCGGCAAGGCTAACGGTCAGGCCGACAGATACTTCCTCAGCACGGCCGCGACGTCGGTGATCTGCTGCACCGGAACGTGCTCGTCGCGCTTGTGCGCGAGGTTCGGATCACCCGGTCCGTAGTTCACGGCAGGAATGCCGAGCGCCGAGAACCTGGACACGTCGGTCCACCCGTACTTCGCACGGAACTGACCACCGGCCGCCTCGATCAGGGCGGCAGCGGACGGGTTCGCCAAGCCGGGCAGCGCGCCGGGCGAGGAGTCGGTGACCTCGAATCCGAGGCCCAGACCGTCGAACACTTCGCGCACGTGCGCCTCGGCTTGTACCTCGCTGCGATCGGGCGCGAATCGGAAGTTGACGTCCATCTCGGCTTCGTCCGGGACGACGTTTCCGGCGACGCCACCGGAGATCCGCACCGCCGACAAGCCCTCGCGGTAGCCGCAACCGTCGATGTCGACCGAGCGCGGCTGGTAACTCGACAACCGCTCCAACGCTCCGCCGAACTTGTGAATGGCATTGTCCCCCAGCCAGGACCTGGCCGAATGGGCGCGAGTTCCCGAAGCCGTCAACCGCACCCGCATCGTGCCCTGACACCCGGCCTCGATGAAACCGGCCGTCGGCTCACCGAGAATTGCGACGTCCGCCGCGAGCCATTGCGGGATCTCGCGTTCGATCCGTCCCAGGCCGTTGTACGTTGCGGCGATCTCTTCGCAGTCGTAGAAGACGAGGGTCAGATCGTGGGCCAGGTTCTCGATGGTGGCCGCAAGGTGTAGGAAGACCGCGTCGCCCGACTTCATGTCCACGGTCCCGCAGCCGTGCAGGATGTCGCCGTCACGCCGCGAAGGAACGTTGTCCGCGATCGGCACCGTATCCAGATGTCCGGCGAGCATGACCCGACTGGGCAAACCACGCGACGTACGCGCCAACACGGCATTGCCGTTGCGGATGATCTCGAAGCCCGAAGTCTGCTCACGCAGCGCATCCTCGACAGCCTGCGCAATGACGGATTCGTCGTGCGAGACGCTGGGGATGTCGACCAGGGCGGCCGTCAAGTCGATGGGGTCCGAAGCAAGATCGAGGATGCTCACACGCACCAGCCTAGGCCGGTGCACCCACCACCCAGTAATCTCTAGTCCCGTGAGCGCACAGGGAGCAACAGCAGTAGGTATCGCCAACGTGACCGCGGACGGAACCGTCCTCGACACCTGGTTCCCGGCACCGGAGCTGGGAACATTCGACAAGACCGGTACCGAGAACGTCGAGGGAACAGATATTCCTTCCGATCTTGCACTGCTGGCAGGCACTGATGACGCTCGCGAGGTATCGCAGGTCGTCGTGCGCACCACCATCGCCGATCTCTCCAAGGCGCCGGTCGACGCACATGACGCCTACCTGCGCCTCCATCTCCTCTCGCACCGTCTCGTCGCACCCCACGGTGTCAACCTCGACGGCCAGTTCGGCCTGCTCAGCAACGTCGTGTGGACCAACTTCGGCCCGTGCGCCGTCGAAGGTTTCGAGCAGGTTCGCTCGCGTCTGCGCATCCGCGGCGTCGTGACCGTGTTCAGCGTCGACAAGTTCCCCCGCATGGTCGACTACGTCGTGCCGTCCGGAGTTCGCATCGGTGACGCGGACCGTGTCCGACTCGGTGCACACCTCGCCAGCGGAACGACCGTCATGCACGAGGGCTTCGTCAACTTCAACGCCGGCACCCTCGGCAACTCGATGGTCGAAGGTCGCATCTCGGCGGGCGTCGTCGTCGACGACGGATCCGATGTGGGCGGCGGCGCCTCGATCATGGGCACCCTCTCCGGTGGAGGCAAGGAAACGATCTCCCTCGGCAAGCGCTGCCTCCTCGGTGCAAACGCCGGCCTCGGCATTTCGCTCGGCGACGACTGCGTCCTCGAAGCGGGCCTCTACGTCACCGCCGGCACCAAGGTCACCGGCCCGGACGGAACCGTCGTCAAGGCCAAGGAACTGAGCGGCAAGTCGAACCTTCTCTTCCGTCGTAACTCGGTCTCGGGTGCCGTCGAGGTCGTGCCGTGGAAGGGCACCGGCGTCGAACTGAACGCTGCTTTGCACGCTAACGACTGATGAGTAGCACCGACGTCTCCGACGGAACAACCACTGCTCTCGGCCACGGTCTCAAGGTCCGCCATCTGACGATGATGGGCTTGGGCTCGGCCATCGGCGCCGGCCTGTTCCTCGGAACCGGCGTCGGTATCGCCAAGGCCGGGCCGGCCGTCCTGATCTCCTACATCCTTGCGGGCGCCGTCGTGGTGTTCGTGATGCGCATGCTCGGCGAGATGGGCGCCGCGATCCCGGCCAGCGGTTCCTTCTCTCACTACGCGCGCCTGGGGATCGGCGAGTGGGCCGGCTTCGTGATGGGCTGGCTCTACTGGTTCATGCTGATCATGGTGCTGGGCGCCGAGATCACCGGGGCTTCGGCGATCGTGAACGACTGGGTGCCGTCGATCCCGCAATGGGTTGTCGCCCTGGTCTTCGTGGTGTTCTTCGCCGTGGTGAACCTGGCCAAGGTCAGCAACTTCGGCGAGTTCGAGTTCTGGTTCGCCGCAATCAAAGTCACCGTCATCATCGCCTTCCTCGTCATCGGCGTCCTGCTGGTGTTCGGCATCCTCCCCGATACCGATCCGGTCGGTACGAGCAATCTGTTCGGGCAGGGCGGCTTCATGCCCAATGGATTGTCCGGCATAGCCGCAGGACTTCTCGTCGTGGCATTCGCCTTCGGTGGGATCGAGATCGTCACCATCGCCGCAGCCGAATCCGAGAATCCGGAACGCTCCATCGCCGTCGCTGTCCGGAGCGTCGTGTGGCGCATCAGCGTCTTCTACATCGGCGCCATCTCGATCATGGTTCTGGTGCTGCCCTGGAACGACCCCGAACTCGAGAGCGGCCCGTTTGTGGCCGTCCTGAACAAGGCGAACATTCCAGGCGTTGCCGGGTTCATGGAACTCGTCGTAGTGGTGGCGTTGCTTTCCGCCTTCAACGCCAACATCTACGGCACCTCTCGCATGGCGTTCTCACTTTCGCGCCGCGGCGACGGACCCGCCTTCATGGCGAAACTGTCGAGCACCGGAGTTCCGACCAATGCCGTTCTGCTGTCGGTGTTCTTCGGCTTCGTCAGCGTCCTGCTCAACTGGCTGCTCCCCGACGACCTGCTCGGCATCCTGCTCAACGCAGTCGGCGCTGCGCTGCTGGTCATCTGGATCTTCATCGTCGTCTCGCATCTGCGACTGCGAAAACAACTCGAAGCGTCGGGCAAGCTGACGGTTCGGATGTGGCTGTTCCCGTATCTGAGCTACGCGACACTCGCGATGCTTGGCGTCTTCGTCGTCCTCATGCTCTTCGACGCCGATGCCCGTGCACAGTTGATCTCGACCACCGTGTTGTTCCTCGTGATCGCGGCATTGGGTTTCCTGAACGCCCGTTGGCGTAAGCAGAATCAGCCCGTCTGATCCGTGTGCCTATGCATCCCGCCTGCTGATCCGTGTGCCTATGCATCCCGCCTGTTCACGACGACGATGCTGAGACCGAATACGACGAGCACGAAGAGGGCGAAGTAGATCAGGCTGCCCCAGGGTCCCCAGTGGAAATCGACGCTACCGCCGGAACCGAGAAAATTGTTGGCGTTCATGAACGGCAGGAACGGCATGATCTTCTCGCCGATACTTCCGAACAGGTTGAAAAGATTCTCGATCAGCAAGGGCCACAACAGCAGAAGCGCGATCGCACCTGCAGACTGCCGGAGCAACGCGCCGACTCCGACTGCTAGAACTACGCAGAAGAACGCGTAGATCGGTATTCCGTAGACGACCCGCCAGTTCTCGTCGCCGGACAGAGTCAGGAATCTTCCGGCGTCACCTGATGTGGCCTTCGTGAGGCCGAAGGCGCCGAACGACAACACGAGAGTCAGCACCGCTCCGAACCCACCGATGAGGCCCGCTTTGGCGATGAGCACCGAGGCGCGGTTCGGAACCGCCTGGAAGGTGGTGCGGATTGTCCCGAAACGATATTCGCTGGTGATCGCGAGAGCCGCCATGATCATCAGAACCAACACACCGAAGCCGGTCACTCCACTGAGTGCCCCCGAAACTGTCGGCATCATTGCACCGTTGGGGCTGCTGAGCGACGACTTGGCGCTCAGTCCGAAAACGGTAGCGAGTCCCAACCCGAGCACGATGATGATGACCGAGCACCACAGCGGCGACTTGGTCGTGGTGATCTTGATACGTTCA